>JAZSAR010000284.1:0-3856 GCA_045601965.1 Clostridia bacterium | reverse complement strand
CCGCTTTCCGGAAAATACATAAAATATTTATCGGGGGGCGTTTTTTTGAGAAAGCTTTCATTAAAGAGGCGGAAATTCTTTCCTTTTATTATATTCGTTTCGGTTATATTTTTTTCGGGGCTTTTGCTTTTCTATATTGCAGTATCCCCTGCGTTTAATGAGCTGGCTGAATCATCCTCTGCCAATCATTTAAGCACAGTTTTGCACTCTGCTATACTTTCCGCAGGTGAAAATCATGATTTTTCAGATTTGGCAGAAATCACAAAAGATGGAGGAAAAGTAACAAGCATTGTGTTAAACTCGAAAAAAGCTAACGAAATCCGTTCGCTTATGGCATTGAAAGCAAATTCTATGCTGTCGTCGGAGGAATATTCCACCTTCCGCATTCCTTTAGGCAATATCACTAAAATCCCGATCCTTTCGGGGCGGGGATATAAAATCCCTTTAAAAATCGTTCCGATGGGAAACATCCACGCCGACATATATTCTGATTTTACGGATGCAGGAATAAATCAGACAAAATACTCCGTTTATGTAAAGCTTACTGCGAAGGTGCGCCTTATGTCACCATTTTGCACTTCTGTCGCAAGCGCGTCAACATCTGTTCCGCTGACAGAAACAATAATCGTTGGAGATATCCCTCATCTTTATGCGTCGGGAGAAAAATAGACAAAAGAAAGGATTAATAATATGTTTAACATAGTTCTTATTGAGCCGGAAATCCCGCAGAATACCGGAAACATCGCAAGAACCTGCGCCGCAACAGGCGCATCACTTCACTTAGTGCGCCCCCTGGGCTTTGAAATTGACGATAAAAAGTTAAAGCGCGCCGGTCTTGACTACTGGCATTTATTAAATATTACATACCACGACAGCCTTGAAGCATTTTTGGAATTCGCCAAAGGAAAAAGGTTGTTTTTCGCCACTACCAAGGCAAAAAAAGTTTATTCCGACGTTTCTTACCAGGACGGGGACTTTCTTGTTTTCGGAAAAGAGACAAGGGGGCTTCCCGAAACTTTAATATGGAACAACCCGGAAAGCTCTGTGCGCATTCCTATGATTGATGAGGCAAGAAGCTTAAATCTTTCAAATTCCGTTGCGATTATGATTTACGAAGCGCTCCGCCAGACAGGCTTTTCCGATTTAAAGGAAAAAGGGATGCTTTCCGATGAGCCGGACCATATACCGAGAGAGTTATTATAGAAAGGAAGATATTCATGAAACACATAAGAAAAAATCAGGGCACCTGCTCAAGAACTGTAAGCTTTGATCTGTCGGAAGGAGGCATTATAACAAACGTATCCTTTGAAGGCGGATGCCACGGCAATCTTCAGGGCATAGCAGCTCTTTGCGAAGGCAAAAAAGCAGATGAGATTATAGAAAGCCTTTCCGGCATAAAGTGCGGTTTCAAGCAGACAAGCTGTCCCGACCAGCTTGCAAAAGCCCTTGTTGATGCAACAAAGAGTGCAGAATAAAATAAATTAAGCCGCATAAACATATAGTAACTACATATAAGGAGAGTTACTATGTTTTTAGTGGTTAAAAAAAATCAGATTATCCTTTCGCTTCTTTTAATAGCAGCCGTTGCCGCAGCTATATGCTTTTCTTCTTTTACAAAGGATGAAAATCTTTCTCTTTGCAGAAAATTTCTCAAAGAATTGGGGTATTCCTTTGAAAAAGACCTTTTGGAAAAGGCAGAAGTTACCATTCCTGAAGGCTTTGGCACGGTTTACGAATCCTACAACCTTCTTCAGAAAGAAGCGGGATTTGACCTTATGCCTCTCAGAGGGAAAACCGTTTTGCGGTATTCCTTCCGTCTGAAGGATGAGGAATATACCCTTGCAAACATCTTGATTTCCGACGGGAAGATATGCGGCGGCGACATCCTTAACCCATCACTCTCAGGTAAAATGATACCGCTTATTCCCAAAGAAAAGGAGTAGCTTATGCGACTTGATAAATTTCTTGCCGACTCAGCGCTTGGCAGTCGGAGTGAAATAAAAAATGTAATAAAAAAAGGCGGCGTTACCGTCAACTCTGCCGTTATAAAGGATTCTGCCTTCAAGGTTTCGGAAAGTGATTCCGTAACCTATATGGGACAACCTGTCACCTATACTCCGTTTATTTATCTTATGATGAACAAACCGGCAGGCGTTATTTCAGCAACCGAGGATAAAGAAAAGAAAACGGTTTTATCCCTTATTGACAAAAAGTATGCCCACTATGACCTTTTCCCCGTGGGAAGGCTTGATATAGACACCGTGGGACTTCTCATCATATCAAATGACGGAGAAATGGCGCACAAAGCCCTTTCTCCCAAATTCCATGTCGAAAAGACATATTATGTTGAAACCGAAAATGAAATTACAGAGGATGACAAAAAGTCTTTCATTGAGGGCGTATATATTGCAGGCGGCACAAAAACCCTTCCGGCAAAACTTACCATACTTTCAGACAAAAGCGCAAACCTCACCATATGCGAAGGGAAGTTCCATCAGGTAAAGCTTATGTTCGAAGCGAGGAAGAATAAAGTAACCTATTTAAAAAGGATAAAATTCGGCAATATCACGCTGGATGAAACCCTGAAAGAAGGGGATTACCGCCCTTTAAAGCCCGACGAAAGTGTTTTTTAGATATATTTATGCAATTGTGCCAAAGATACTTTTCTTTTTTTGTTAATAAACACACTTTCTTTTTCCGAAGAATTGTGGTATCCTATTAGTGTATCTTCAGTAGATTTAACTAACAAACAATATTAGGAGGAAATAAATAGATATGGCTGGTTTAAGTTTACAGAACATTTATAAGAAATATTCCGGCGGCGTTATCGCTGCAAACGACATTTGTCTTGAAATTGAAGACAAAGAGTTCATCATCCTTGTTGGTCCTTCCGGATGCGGTAAGTCTACCACACTCCGTATGATTGCAGGTCTTGAAGACATTTCTTCCGGTAAGCTTTACATCGACGGCAAGCTTATGAACGACGTTGCTCCCAAGGACAGAGACATTGCAATGGTTTTCCAGAACTATGCTCTTTATCCTCATATGACAGTGTTCGACAACATGGCTTTCGGTCTTAAGCTCCGTAAGACTCCCAAGGATGAAATCAGAAGACGTGTTGAAGAAGCTGCAAAGATTCTTGATATCAAGCATCTTCTTGACAGAAAGCCCAAGGCTTTATCCGGTGGTCAGAGACAGCGTGTTGCTCTCGGTCGTGCCATCGTTCGTGAGCCCAAGGTATTCTTAATGGACGAACCTTTATCAAACCTTGACGCTAAGCTCCGTGTACAGATGAGAGCTGAGATTTCTAAGCTTCATCAGAGACTTCAGACAACATTCATTTACGTTACACATGACCAGACAGAAGCTCTTACCATGGGTACAAGAATCGTTGTTATGAAGGATGGTTACATTCAGCAGGTTGACTCTCCTCAGGAACTTTACGATCATCCCGTAAACCTTTTCGTTGCAGGATTCATCGGAAGCCCCGAAATGAACTTCATCAATGCAAAGCTTGACAAGGAAGGCGACAAAGTTTCCCTTTCCTTCGGTAACGGACACAAGATTTTCCTTGTTGAAGGTAAAGCTAAGCAGCTCCTTGATACTTGCCCCGAATATATCGGCAGAGAAGTTATCATGGGTATCCGTCCTGAAAACATTCATGACGAGGCTATATATCTTTCCAATATGCAGGAAAGCACAGTTACAGTTGATGTTGATCTTACAGAATCTCTTGGTGCAGATACTCTTCTTCACCCTGACATCGACGGAACACACGTTGTTGCAAGAGTTGATCCCAGAACAACAGCTAAAGCAGGTCAGAAGGTTGATATCGCATTCGATACAAACAGACTTC
>JAZSAR010000283.1:0-5679 GCA_045601965.1 Clostridia bacterium | reverse complement strand
TGTCGTATAGAAAAGCTCCTTGACAGGGCGAAAGAGCTTGGCATGAAGCACCTTGCAATAACAGACCATGGCGCAATGTACGGCGTAATTGACTTTTATCAGGCTGCAAAGGATAGAGGAATACACCCCGTAATAGGATGCGAGGTTTATACGGCAAGGAGAAGCCGCTTTGACAAGGAAAGCGGAATTGATAATAAGTACGGGCATTTAGTGCTTCTTGCAAAAAATCAGACGGGCTATAAAAATTTAATGTATTTATCCTCTGTCGGCTTTACGGAAGGCTTTTATTACAAGCCAAGAATCGATATGAAAATTCTGCGCGAGCATTCTGAGGGCTTAATATGCCTTACAGCCTGCCTTAAAGGCGATGTGCCTTATCTTCTCCTTGAAGGTGAAAAAGAAAAGGCAAGGGAGCGTTTGCTTGAATATAAGGATATATTCGGCGAAGACAACGTATATATAGAAATACAGGATCACGGCATTGCGGAGCAGCGAGAGGTAAACCCCTTGCTTATTTCCCTTGCAAGGGAGACTGATACCCCGATTGTTGCCACAAATGACGTGCATTATATAAAGAAAGAGGATGCGAAATATCAGGATGTCCTTCTTTGTATCCAGACCGGGCACACCCTGGACGAAGAAAACCGTATGAAAATGAGTACGGAGGAGTTTTACTTAAAGTCCGAGGATGAAATGAGGGATATTTTCTCCTATATTCCCGAGGCAATCGACAACACGGAAAAAATTGCAGAACAGTGCAACGTGGAGTTCGACTTTTCAAAGTCACACCTTCCGAAATTCGACGTGCCCGACGGCAAAACCTCAGAGCAGTATTTAAGGGAGCTTTGTGAGGCAGGTCTATCTGAGCGCTACGGAGAAAATGCGGACGGCATTTATAAGGAAAGACTTGACTATGAGCTTAATGTCATAACATCCATGGGTTACACAGATTATTTCTTAATTGTGTGGGACTTTATACGCTTTGCCAGAAGCGAAAAGATTATGGTTGGTCCGGGCCGTGGAAGCGGTGCGGGAAGCATGGTGGCATACACCCTTCATATAACCAATGTTGATCCCATTAAGTACAATCTGCTCTTTGAGCGATTTCTTAATTCAGAGCGTATCAGTATGCCTGATATCGATATTGACTTCTGCTACGAGCGCCGCGGCGAGGTAATCGACTACGTTAATCGCAAATACGGCTCCGACCATGTATGTCAGATTATCGCCTTCGGTACCATGGCGGCACGCGGTGCAGTTCGTGACGTAGGACGAGTTTTAGGTATGAGCTATGCTGATGTGGATGTAATTGCAAAATTAATCCCGAAAGAGCTTAAAATGACAATTGAAAAGGCGATAGGGGTAAGCCCGAAGCTCAAGGAAGCCTATGATTCTTCTGAAGAGGTTAAAAAGCTTCTTGATACGGCTATGGCACTTGAAGGAATTCCGAGAAATACATCTACCCATGCGGCAGGCGTTGTAATTACGGACGATCCTGTAAGAGAAAGCGTTCCGCTTCAGCTTAATGATGATGTTATAACAACACAGTTTGCTATGGGAAATTTAGAGAAGCTTGGCGTTCTAAAGATGGACTTTCTTGGTCTCCGTACCCTTACTGTTATCCGTGATGCTGTGGCTAATGTGAAAAAAACAAGAGGGATTGACATTGATATCGACCATATCGATTTCAACATTCCTGAGGTTTATAAAATGATTGCGGACGGTGATACTGCAGGCGTGTTCCAGCTTGAAAGCCGAGGTATGACTTCGTTTATGAAGGAGCTTGCTCCTGCTTCAATGGAAGATATAATAGCGGGTATCGCCCTTTACCGTCCAGGCCCCATGGACTTTATTCCGCGCTATATCAAAAATAAGATAAATGAGGACAGCATCGTTTATAAAACGCCTTTGCTTGAGCCTATTTTGTCTATGACCTACGGTTGTATCGTATACCAGGAACAGGTTATGCAGATAGTTCGTGAACTTGGCGGATACAGCTTGGGAAGAGCCGACCTTGTGCGCCGTGCCATGAGTAAAAAGAAAATGGACGTTATGGAAAAGGAGCGCAAGAACTTTATTTACGGCTCGCCGGAAGAAAATGTTCCCGGCGCACTTTCCAAGGGCGTATCGGAAGAGGCGGCAGGCGAAGTTTTCGACGAAATGATAGACTTTGCAAAGTACGCTTTCAATAAATCTCACGCCACGGTTTATGCCGTTGTGGCATATCAGACAGCATATCTTAAATATTACTATCCCGTGGAATTTATGGCGGCAATGCTGACAAGCGAACAGGGCGACAGCGATAAGGTGGCAAACTATATCCGCTATTGCTCGGAAGCGGGAATAAAAATTCTTCCTCCCGATGTAAATAAGAGCAGCGACGTATTTTTGGTTGAAGATGGAGGAATCCGCTTTTCCATGGCGGCAATTAAGAACGTAGGAAGGAGCATTA
Organism: Clostridia bacterium; assembly: GCA_045601965.1. GTDB lineage: Bacteria > Bacillota > Clostridia > CAKSNL01 > HGM11501 > HGM11501. The sequence goes on along the minus strand of JAZSAR010000283.1, from coordinate 3,227 downwards.
TAATAAGCTCTGTTAAGGAAAGAGAAGAAAATGGTGATTTTACTTCCATCACCGACTACTGCCGCAGAATGAAGAGTGCCGATGTCAACAAGCGTGCGGTTGAAGGCCTTATAAAATGCGGTGCCTTTGACTTTATCGGTGCAAACAGAATGCAGATGCTTGCATCCTATGAAGGTATTCTTTCCGGAATTTCCAAGGATGCGAAAAATAATTTAGACGGACAGATGAACCTTTTCTTTGACGAGGAAGCAGAAGAAAACGAATCCGGCAAGGATGATTTTCCTGATATCCCTGACTGCAATCCGAAGGTACGCCTTGCGATGGAGAAGGAAGCGGCAGGAATTTACCTTACGGGCCATCCGCTGGAGGAATATGTGCTTCAGATTAAAAATTCGGGAGCGGTACCGCTTAATGTGCTTAAGGAATGTGCGCTGATGTTTGCAGACGGAGACTATTCTGCTCTTTCCGTAAAGGATGGCGAAATGATAACTGTCTGCGGCATTGTATCCGACAAAAAAGAAAAAGTTACAAAGTCAGGGCAGATTATGGCGTTTCTGAATATTGAGGATATGACAGGTAATTTACGGGTTGTACTTTTCCCGAAAACCCTTAAAGAGTGTGAGGAGCACACTTCTGAGGACTCAGTTGTTATGATAAGGGGAAGAATAAACTACCGTGATGACGGAAGTTGCGAAATGATGGCAGAAAGCTTATCGCCCGTAAAAGAGCTTAATTCCGAGCCTTTGATTATTGAAATAGACGATTCTTCGGTACTTGATAAAATAAACGAAGTGGTCAGAAAAAATAAAGGCGATGTGCCGCTTTTTATAAGCTATGGTGGCAAGGTTATTCAGTCTATTTATCTTGTAAACCGCACAGATGAGTTTATAAAATACCTTGAAAATGCAGGTTGCAGCATAAAAAGGGACTGAAAACAATAAATACTTGATTTTTTTCATAATATGGTATATAATATACTATATATGACTTTCACAAATAAACCTATGTTTGGAGGTGCAGGCAATGTGGACAGTGATTTATATGGTTCAGAGCATGGAAGATGCTGACAATTTAAGATTGCTTCTTGAAAATGCGGGAGTGCTTGTTAAAATCAAACCTGTCACAAAAGCCGCCGAAGGCGAGGCCAACGCTTATGAAATTCTGATTCCGGAAACGGAAAAGGAAGAGGCACATAAAATTATTATAGGAAGCGGATATTAAAAGTAAAAAAGATTGGAAAGTGTATTGCTTTTCAATCTTTTTTCAGTATATAAGAAAAAATAAAAAATAATGTCAAAAATTGAAAAATACTCTTGATAATTTATTCACATAGTGTTATAATATTATAGGATTTTTTTGAAAGGAGATATAAACATGAATTATTCACACGAAGTAGAAAACATGTGCATCGTGAAGAAAGATGCATGTCACAAGCCTGCGCCCATTCCTCAGGAAGGAAAGTGGACAAAGGCTACCGAAATCAAGGACATCAGCGGCCTTACACACGGTGTAGGCTGGTGCGCACCTCAGCAGGGTATGTGTAAGCTTACCTTGAATGTTAAGGAGGGCGTAATTGAAGAAGCATTGGTTGAAACCTGCGGATGCTCCGGTATGACTCACTCTGCTGCTATGGCAGGCGAAATTCTTCCCGGAAAGACAATTTTAGAGGCATTAAACTCTGACCTTGTTTGCGATGCGATAAACACAGCTATGAGAGAACTCTTCTTACAGATCGTATACGGAAGAAGCCAGACAGCTTTCTCCGAGGGCGGTCTTCCCATCGGTGCAGGTCTTGAAGACCTTGGTAAGGGTCTTAGAAGCCAGATCGGTACAATCTTCTCTACAAAGGCTAAGGGCGTTAGATACTTAGAGCTTGCAGAAGGTTACATAACAAACATCGCTCTTGATAAGGACGATTGCGTAATCGGTTATAAGTTTGTTCATCTCGGAAAGATGATGGATATGATTAAAAAGGGTATGAGCGCTGATGAAGCTCTCGCTAAGGCATCCGGTCAGTACGGACGTTTTGACGACGCAGCAAAAGTAATCGACCCCAGAGAAGAATAATAAGGAGGATACTGAAAATGGCTTTATTTGAAAGTTATGATAGAAGAATTAAGCAGATCAACGAAGCTCTTTCTAAGTATTCTATAGCTTCTATTGAAGATGCAAAGAAAATCTGTGACGAAAAGGGCATTGACGTTGCAGGTATCGTTAAGGGCATTCAGCTCATCTGCTTTGAAAACGCTTGCTGGGCTTACATTGTAGGTGCTGCAATCGCAATCAAGAAGGGTGTTAAAACCGCAGCTGATGCAGCTACTGCAATCGGCGAAGGTCTTCAGTCCTTCTGTATTCCCGGCTCCGTTGCTGACGACAGAAAGGTTGGTCTCGGTCACGGAAACCTTGCTGCTATGCTTCTTACAGAAGACACAAAGTGCTTTGCTTTCTTAGCAGGTCACGAGTCTTTCGCAGCAGCTGAAGGTGCAATCGGTATTGCAAGAAGTGCAAACAAGGTTCGTAAGGAACCCTTAAGAGTTATCCTTAACGGTCTCGGTAAGGATGCTGCTCAGATCATCTCCAGAATCAACGCCTTTACTTTCGTTGAAACAGAGTTCGACTACTATACAGGCGAGCTTAAGATTGTTTCTGAAAAGGCTTATTCTGACGGTGAAAGAGCAAAGGTTCGTTGCTACGGTGCGGACGATGTTCGTGAAGGTGTTGCAATCATGCATAAGGAAGGCGTTGACGTTTCCATCACAGGTAACTCCACCAACCCCACAAGATTCCAGCATCCCGTTGCAGGTACATACAAGAAGGAGTGCATCGAGCTTGGCAAGAAGTACTTCTCTGTTGCATCCGGTGGCGGGACAGGTAGAACACTTCACCCCGATAACATGGCTGCAGGCCCCGCTTCCTACGGTATGACAGATACAATGGGAAGAATGCATTCCGACGCTCAGTTCGCAGGTTCTTCTTCTGTTCCTGCTCACGTTGAAATGATGGGACTTATAGGTGCAGGTAACAACCCCATGGTTGGTATGACCGTTGCTGTTGCAGTTGCTATCGAAGAAGCTTGCAAATAATAGTATTTACAAGGGTTTCAAAGACTTGTGTTAGAAATAGCACAAGTCTTTTTTTTCGTCAAAAAGGGTAAAAAAAGCCGTTTTGTCACCCATTTGCCACCCAAAAGTTTTTTTGGGTGGCAAATTATAAAAAAATTTGGGTGG
>JAZSAR010000282.1:0-6067 GCA_045601965.1 Clostridia bacterium | reverse complement strand
TTCCTGCATGGCGGAATTGATTTCGGAAATTTTTCCTTCAAAATCAACGGTTGAAAGATAAGCCTCAGGAAAAATCAGGTTGAGGGTGGATGGGGCAGCCTTTGTATTTTCCGTAACTCTGTCCCAGTATTCCTTTTCGGACGTATACTGGTCGCAGGCAACAACGCTCCACTTTGTCATATCGGAGTTTTTCGGAAGAAGTATATTTGCTTTGTTGAAAATGCTCATGTCAAATGTCCTTTCTTATAATTCCTCGACCAATGATTCGGAAGGGGCTTCTGTTTCTTCGCTTTCGGGGGTAGTTGATTCAGAAACTTCCGGTACAACGGGAGCGGGAGTTTGAATGGGAGGTGTTGTATTTGCATCGTCTGACGGATTGGTATCCGGGGTGAATGGCTCAGAAACAGATGTGTCTGTGGGATTATCCAAGGGGCCGTACAGCTCATTGTATTTGTCAAGTATTATCTTAAGTTCTTCGATTTCTTCTGAAAGAGCCTGATTTTTCGAAGTCAGCTCATCCAGCCTTTTCTGAAGGACTGTAACCGTATCTTCAGCGGGAGTTTCTTCAGTTACGGGAGGTGCTGAAAAAAGCTTTATTATCCATGAACCTACTGAAAAAGCAAGGAAAAATACTAATATTACTGCAAGTATGGATACAGTGTATCTGGTGGCTTTTGAAACGCCTTTTTTTCTGCGTTTTACTCTTCTTACTGCTCGCTTCGCATGCTCTCTGGCAAGAGGAGAAGCGGGAGAGTCAAAAACTTCTGTATAATCTTTATTATCGGTCATTTTTAAATTCCTTTCTATATGCTGATGGTTTCGCCGTTATCAAATGAATAGATAAGCTTTTCTTTTACGGGAAGTGAATATCTCTTTGAAAGAGCCTCCGCATAAATTTCAAGCTGAAGAGCATATCTTTCACGGAGCATTCCGGCAGTTACATTTTTATCGGTTTTATAATCCAGTAAAACGATGCCGTTATCCTCGAAAAAGTAGCAGTCAATGATTCCCTGAACCAAAACCGGGTGCGAATCCTTTTCATCGCAGGTGATATCTGAAAGATTTTTGAAAAATGTAAAGGATTCTTCTCGGTGCAGATTGCCCGCTTTTCTCATCCGTTCGCATAAATCGCTTTCGAGAAAGGCATTAAGCAAGGGTTTATCAACCGCTGCAGCTTCTTTTTCGGAAAGATTCATTTTTGAAAGCTGAGAATCAATGTCTGAATCATTGAAATTGATTTTCTGAAGTATATAATGCATTATACTACCTTTTTGGGCGCTTGTAAATACTTTGTTATCCGAATTTAAAAATCCCGGCGTTCTGAGGTCTGATGTATGATGCTTTGCAAAAGATGTTCCTGATGCAGGGATTTCTGTGTCATTGTAGGAATAAGCTTTAAGCTCACTTACCGAATATTTGTTTTTGACATTTACCTTATCAGGATAGGTATATTCCAGTACAGAGGCAATATCCGGGGTACAGTCTTCGGGAACGGGAGCAATAATTTCGGCTTTTTCGTTCTCGTCATCGGAAAAAGACGGATTGTTTATTATATTTGTACTTATTTTATCGTTGTCGATGGCTGCCATAATAAGCCAGTCAAGATAACTTCTTGCTGAAAGCACCTTTTCCGGAGTCATAAAAATCTCTTTTCCGGGAAGAACGAAATGGTCTTCACCCTTTTTTAAGTTTTTTACTCCCACGGCTTCAATATGCTCCCTTGCTCTTGTGAGAGCAACGTATAAAATACGAAGTTCCTCAGAAACAGCTTCATCCCTTAAAGTATCAGATATAATTTTGTTTATGGGAAGCTGAAATTTTCTTCTGTCTTCTGTGAAGGCATTGATTCCGATTCCCAGGTCTCTGTGAAGAAGGAGGTCGTCGGAATATTCCTTTAAGTTGAATTTGCCTTCTGTGCAACCTAAAAATACTATCGGGTATTCAAGTCCTTTACTTTTATGAATACTTGTTATTCTTACCGCATCGACAGAGCTTGTCATAGGGCTTGCGGCACTGCCTTCCTTTCTCTGAGCCATTTTGTCAAGATACTGCAGGAAGTTGAAAAGCCCCTTATAGGAAGATTCGTCGCTGCTCTTTGCCATGGAAATAAGAATATTTATATTGGCAATATGCTCTTCGCTGTCCGGAAGGGCGCTGACATATGAGGTAAAGTGAGTATCCGTTATAATGTAGGTGATAAAATCGCTTACGCTTTTGAGTGAAGCTTCGTTTCTCCAACAATTAAGCTTTGCAAGGAAATATCGGGCTTTTTTATCGGGATTATCTTCATCGTTTGCACTTTCTTTAAGGGCGTAGTAAATGTAGTCTTTCTTAAGAAGCGCAAGCTTTGCTAAATGGTTTTCATCAAAATGGAATAAAGGAGAACGCAATACAGATATAAGGCTTATATCCTGGAGCGGGTTGTCCGTTATTTTGAGAAGCGATAAAAGGAGCTGAATTTCGCTGCTTTCAAAGAAAGATGAGTCAATGTCTGAATAAGAGGGGATTCCCATTCGCCTGAAGGCATCTTCAAAGTAGGATGCCTGTTTTTTAGGCGAACGTAGTAAAAGGGCGATATCCTTATATGAAGCATCGCGGAAAGAAGATAGCTCCTTGTCATACACTCTTATATTGCTTTCTTTAATATTTTTTATCCTTTTTGCAATATAGTCTGCCTGGAGTTTTAATCTCTCTTCGGATGATGCTTTGAAATCCGGAGCAAGAACGGAAAGCTTAAATGCAGGAAGGGCTGAAGGCTCTGTATAATAAGAGCTTCCGCAGTCAAGACGTTCTGTTCCCGTATAGTCAACTTCGCCTGCTTCTTTAGTCATAAGAAGGTCGAAAACAGAGTTTACCGAATCAAGAATTTCCTTACGGCTTCTGAAGTTTTGGGACAAAGGAATTTTTATGTGTTTATCAGAATCTTCCTTAATGGTAATATCTTTGTATGTATCAGCTTTTTTGCCGAAGATTTTTTTCGGATCAATCATTCGGAATTTATATATGCTCTGTTTCATGTCGCCAACCATAAAAAGGTTGGGGCACCCCTTTGATTCTCCTGAAATCATACTGTATATTGCTTCCTGCTTGAAGCTGGTGTCCTGATATTCGTCCACATATATTTCGTCATAGCTGTCACGGATTTCCATTGCAGCATCTGATGGTACAATTTCTCCCTTTTCGTTTTCAGAGGTGAGAATTTTTATGGTGTAACGTTCAAGGTCGTCAAAGTCAAGAACGTTTTTTTCAAGTTTCTTACTGTCGTAAATTTCCATTGCTTTCCCGGTTACGGCAAGTAATGATAAAACAGCTTGTTGCATTATAAGGGTGTAGTCATAAGCTTCGCTGTAAGGCATGAAAATATAGGATGCAGCCGATGTATAGGCATTTTTTGCTTCGTCAAAATGTGCTTTGCACATAGCTTTCACTTCGGGATCTGCACTGCATCTTCCGCCGGGAGATTGTGTGAGTTTTGTTTTTAAGGCTTTTTCGAGATAGTCCCAGTCATCTGCTTTTTCAAGGATAGATGATATAAGTGAAAGGTTTTCGGAATATGCCTTAAAGTGCCGTTCAAGACCTGAATTAAGCCGGGCAATCTCGACTGCTGCTTTAAGATTTTCAACGGCGTAATTAAGTTTTTCACGGGCTTTTTTCATAAGCATATCGGTGTAGTCGGAAAAATTTTCGGAAAGTGAAGTGTATTTTTCGCCTGTTTCACGGAGCCATTTTTCGGGGAAGGGATCATTAAGTGCAAATTTCCAGAGCTTTTCAACCATGACACAGATTTTCTTATCGTCCTTTGCACCGCAAAGAAGTTCAACGGTGGTCAGAAAGTCTTCGTTTTCACTTTCATAAAAATAATCCATAGCTTCAGAAAGGGCTTCCGCCTTCATAATATTACAGTCGTAGGTCTCAGCCATACTGAATGTGGGGTTAATATCGGGGATATAAAAATAAGAGCGTACAACCTTAAGGCAAAAGCTGTGGGTTGTGGAAATGTCGGCACTTCCGACCATTGCAAGCTGACGACGAAGATGTCTGTTTTTCGGGTCTTTCATGACAGCTTCGGTTATTTTGCCGGAAATACGGTTACGCATTTCCGTTGCGGCAGCATTTGTAAAAGTAATGATGAGCATTCTGGAGATGTCAGCTTTTTCATTGGTTATTCTGTTAAGGATTCTGCCGGTTAAAACATGTGTTTTACCGCTGCCTGCAGCAGCAGTAAGCAAAATGTCTGATACGGGAGACATTACGGCTTTTTCCTGCATAGGTGTAAATCCCATTACTCATCATCCTCCTTTTTAGTTGATTCGGAGCAGAATGCGGCAAAGGAATCAGCCTTATCTATCTCAGAAAGAGTAAGGTAATCATCGCTGCTTGCGCATGCTGCCTTAAAGTCGCAATAGGTGCAGGGGCTTTTATCTGAAAGTGCTTTCGGGGAAATGGAAACATCGCCTGATTTCATTTCGGCATAAAGCGCACCTACGGTTTTTTCTACATGGGAAAATAGGGCGTCAAAATTTTCCATTGTGGCTAAATCGCCTTCGTAAATGTCGGATTTATCGTTGGTGGTATTATCCATGGCGCATAAAATCTCTTCATCATCAAGTATAAGACCGTTCATGGAAACCGTTCGTTCATAGGTTTCGGATAATGAGGATGCCGTGGTTTTATCTATTGGGTCATCAAGCTTAAAGTAAAGCATGGCGGCAGGCTTGCTTTTTGTATTACGGTTAAGTGCCAGCATATAAATGGAAAGCTGAAGATTAAGACCGTGATACACTTCTGAAAGAGAAAAGGTTTTGTTTCCCGATTTATAGTCTATAATACGAAGAAAATCGCCTCTTTCCGAATGGAGAATATCGGCTCTGTCGATTTTTCCGGTAAGCTTGATTTTGCCGGAAGTTGTGTTTAATGTGATTTCGGGATAGTCTCCGCCTTTTCCGAATACAATTTCGCTTCCCAGAGGTTCAAATTTACCCATTTCAAAATGCTTTTTTATAACTACAAGCATCTTTACGGAAAGATTTTGCAGTCTTTTTATAAGGTAAAGAGCCCGCTTTGAGTTTTTAAGGAAATATGAGCTGTTTTCTATAATTTCTTCGGTAACTTCTTTTGCTATTGTTTTAATTTCATTTTCCGATATTTTCTTCCAGGAGGTATCATTCATTTCTATGTATTTGCTTACATGGTCAACATATCGGTGAAGGATGCTTCCTGTGTCGGAGGCGGTAAATTCTGCAATTTTTCTTTGGGAGGCGTGAAGAATATAATTCATGTAATACTTAAAATGGCATGAAGAATAAGCCTCAAGCCTTGAAACGCCTGAAGAGATACCGTCGTGGAAAAAGATATCGGTTATTTCAGGAGAAAGTTTAACTGTGTTTTTCATGGAATATAAGGAATTTGGAATTTTAGGAAGCTTGGAATCATAATTTTTAAGATACCAGTCGTATGCCTTAAGCCATTCCTCCTCAATTTCTTCGCCCAGTGCCTTACGGTTAAGCCTGTCAAGCATATGGGTTAGTGTAGGGGCGGGAGCAGATAAAAGCTGACTGAAAGGAAGTGGCAAGAGGTCGCTTTCTTCCATGATTTTTGGGAATATTTCCTTTATTTTTCCGATAACCGATGACGGAAATATGGTTTTTCCGCCTTCATCGTGAAGGGAATAGGAGAGGAAAAGCTTTTCTTCGGGAGCGGTAAATGCCGAGTAAAGAAGGAAAAGCTCTTCGAAATTAAGATGCTCGGTATCCGGGGAAAGCTCGATATCCATATCCTTTAAGAAAAGTCGGTCTGAAGAAGAAAGAATACCGTCATTTTGGGGGATTTTCGGAAAAACTCCGTCATTAAGCCCCATTATGAAAACAATCTTTGAAGTGATTCCCTTGGCTCTTGCGGCATTTACGAAGTTTATGCAGTCAGCCGATGAGGGGATTATGCTCATGGTGGTTGCATTTATACCGTCAGAGAAAACCGAGTTGAATTTTTTCGCGGTAAGGAGAGTATCGCCGGATGCTTCGATAAGCGAATCCATAGCATCTAAAATGGCGTTATATACACTTATAAG
>JAZSAR010000281.1:0-4881 GCA_045601965.1 Clostridia bacterium | reverse complement strand
ATACCCTTTCGGATATGCTCTTTGTTTGGTGGACCATCAGGGACATGTATGCTTCGCATCCATACTGCTCGACCACCCAAATGCTTCGCATTTCTGTACCAAGTCGGATCGTAGCCATGTCGTTCTGTGAGCCAAGGAGTTGCAACCTAGAGTTGTCTTCCTAAGACCGCTTGGCCTCCGACTTATACCCTTTCGGATATGCTCTTTGTTTGGTGGACCATCAGGGACATGTATGCTTCGCATCCATACTGCTCGACCACCCAAATGCTTCGCATTTCTGTACCGGTCTTCGCATTTTTTGCTAAAAACGATAATCAATCGTTTTCTATACGCAAAAACCCTCTCAGGGTTCTCGTCCCTGATGTAAGTTTACAAGAAACAAAAAAGACACCCGCTAAGGTGTCCTTTTTTGTTTGGTGGACCATCAGGGACTCGAACCCCGGACCAACCGGTTATGAGCCGGTTGCTCTAACCAACTGAGCTAATGGTCCAAACATCGTGCAAATGATATTATAGCAAAAAACGACGCCGATGTCAAGAGTTTTTTTAAGGAATTTCTATAAAAAAACAGTTGACAAATAAAAGAAAAGATGCTATAATACCATTTGTGACTGCGGAGGGGTATCGAAGTGGTCATAACGAGGCGGTCTTGAAAACCGTTTGTCCGAAAGGGCGCGTGGGTTCGAATCCCACCCTCTCCGCCATTTTTTTATTCAGGCGACAATTTAATAAGTGCGCAGAAAGCTGCGGCTATATCTTGGAGTAGTACTCAAGTTGGCCGAAGAGGCGCCCCTGCTAAGGGCGTAGGTCGGGAAACCGGCGCGAGAGTTCAAATCTCTCCTACTCCGCCACACAAAAATCATTTCTTTTGGGATGTGTTTTTTTTTTTTGTGTATTTGAGATTTGAACGCGGGCCCCGGGGACCGGCGGGGGTTTGAGCGTGACCGCCGCCGGTGGCGGATGAAGGGAACGCGAAAAGGGAGAAAACAAGAAGGCTGCAAGTGAGCCTGCGAGCGCTGCAGGGGTCTATGTTTTCGAGTGGACGTTTACGTTTCAAATCTCTCCTACTCCGCCAAGCAAAAGCATATCCTTTAGGGTGTGCTTTTTGTTTTATCCGGACTGTTGCATTTTTTGTCACTATATGGTAAAATAAAAGCATCTTATACTCAGGACAAAAGGATGATATTATGAAGAAATTATTATGTATAATACTTGCGGCAGCTGTTGGAATATCTGCTGCACTTATTTATATGAGAGAACGCAAAATTACGGTTTACCGCGAAAATGAGGCGAAAGAAATAAAGGCAAAGGAAGCTTCTTTATACATAGAAGACGGATGGTATGAGGTGCCTGTTGTAAGAATATACAACAAGGACGGAGGCACGCTTTTAATAACTGAAGAAAGCTTTGCCGGGTATGATTCAGATGAATGGGCAAAGGAGCCTTTTAAGGCGGTGTATTCCGATACAGCCGAAGTTATGATGGTGGTGGAAAGCGAATACGAAGAATATTTATCCGACGGATGGCACGCCACACCACCCGACCACGAAGGACTTAGCAAATTAAAAACTGAAATTGAGAGCTTTATAAAAACTCAAAGCGGCTCATGGGGAGTGTTTATCCAGGATTTATCAACAAACGAATATCTTTTAATAAACGAAGCGCACTATTCTGCCGCAAGTTTAGTTAAGCTTTATACCATGGCGACAACCTACAGCGAAATCGAAAAGGGGAATATTGAAAAGACAGAGGATATTTCACACAATCTTCGCATTATGATAACAGAAAGCAGTAACGAGGCCTGCAATTATCTAACTATAAAAAACGGTGGAGGTAATGAGCGTACAGGTTTTGATAAGGAAGACGAATTTACAAAGGCTTTAGGATGCGAAAATACCGCAAGAGGCTCATATATCGTGGATATCACGGGAAGAAAAGGGTATTTCAGGCACAGAAACTATACCTCGCCCCGTGACTGTGGCAGAATTCTTAAAGCTATTTATAATAAAGAGCTTATCTCGGAAAGCGCATCGGAAGAAATGCTGTCGCTTCTTCTTGACCAGACAAGGCGGTGGAAAATTCCAGCAGGGCTTCCCGAAGGAACTGTCGTTGCCAATAAGACGGGGGAGACGGACACGGCAAACTCCGATATAGCCATTGTTTTTTCACCGGGCGGGGATTATATAATCTGCGTTCTCGGAAACGGAAATGTTACCTACGGCGCAACTACGATACAGAAAATTTCCCGAATGGCATACGACTATTTCAACTGAAATGAGTGATTGTATGAGCAAAAAAGTAATGTGGCAAAGACCGCTTACGAATAAAATATACCTTCACCGTCCTCTTTCCGAGAGGCTCATAATGATGTGCCCGGATATGAAGATATTAAATTCCTGCCTTCTTGATAACGGCACCCACGTGGGGCAGCCGGGAATCGGTTTTATTTTACTTCACGGAGAAAAAATGGAAGGCTTTGACCTTGATAAAACGGATTTTACGCCTCCCGTACCCGGAATTCCCGTTTATGAAATGATAAACGAAGAGGAGTGCATGGTGCGCCTTGAAGCCTTTGCGGGCGGGGGAAGGAATCCGAAGGTATATTTTAAGATTACTCTTTCCAATGGCAAGGAGTGCAAGGTGGAAAGTTCTCTTGGCATAATGGTAAGGTCGGGCAGCGAAAAGTATATGCTTAATCAGCATCAGGAAGGGTATTCGCCCTACAGCCCCAACTATAAAAACTGGTTTTTGCTTAAAAGGACATGGGAAGAAACAGGTAAGGGCAAGGCAAAGAGCGGAACTGCAACAATTAAAATAGAGGGGGATGTTTCCTTTGTTAAAGGAGACATTGAGGGCTACAGCTTTTTCCCTTCTGACTATTTTAAGATTGACTATTCCCTTATGCCGGGCGAGTGTGTAAGCTACACCGGTGCAATATGTGAAAACGGAGACATTGAAGAATTTTCCTATGAAGAGGAAAGGGCAAAAGCTGTTTCTTACTGGGAGGGAATTAAACTCAAAATAAAAACCCTTCCGGATGCAGAAGGAAAATACATTGATGTGTTTTATCATATGGCAATGCAGCTTATGCAGATGCTGGCGCATTATGAGGGAAGTGACCTTGTTACGGTGCGTCAGGGTGATGTGGGAAGGTTTGTGTGGCCCTATGAGGGGGCACAGATTATTTCCATGCTTGACAGAGTGGGACTTTCCGATTATACCTTTGAAGCCTGCAGATATTACTGCGAGCGCTGGCTTTTAAAGGACGGGCCCGATAAGGGAAAAATCGGAAGTACGGCAGGATGGGAAAACTTTACAGGCGCCGTTATATGGGCGATAAGCACCCATCTTCTTGCAACGAAAGAAAAAAGCGAATTTGATTATTTTCTTCCCCATCTTATTTCTATGAGAGACTGGATTGAGAAGAAAAGAAACGCTGAAAGAAGCGGAGGATATTACGGCATTTTTCCGCCCGGCAAGGGAAGCGACTGGAATGATGTGGCGCAGTTCTGGACCTTTACCGACAGCTACAACGTAAAGGCACTTTCGTTTATGGTTGAGGCACTCGGGGTTTTCGGGCACGAAGAATATGAAAAGACAAAGGCAATATATGAAAGCTACAGTAAAGCCATATTTGATATAAGAGATTCACTTTGGTAAGGGCACGAGAATGACGAGGAATATATCTTCCCTCACGTGCTTGGAATAGATTTCTATGACAGCCATACCTACAGCTATTATACCGACGGCGCGCCCTTTTTGCTTTATACCGGTTTTATCGAGCCGGGAAGTAAGATGATGAAGCAGATGGAAAACTATTTTATTAAGCGCGGTCAGTTTGAAAAGGGGCTTACAGGCAGAATGACAAGCTGTGAAAGTATGTGGGACGAAGCATATTTCGGCGGCTACGGCGATGTGTGGTACACAATGCAGAGTGAAACCTACTGGCTTAAGGCGTGGGTGGCATCAGGCGAGCGGGAAAAGGCTTTCCATACTCTTTGCGCTATGATGCATTACGGAATGACAAGCGAAATGGTGGTTTCGGAAAGATATTGCTCAATAAATCCAAGATACTGTCCATGGCAGCCCAACGGAAGCGGAAGCTCCAGAATGATGGAAATGTTGCTTGAATATTTCGGCGAAGTGAAGAAATAAAAAACAACACTGCGAAGGGCAGTGCTGTTTTTTATGATCGTAGGGAATGCATTTATGCATTCCGCGGAACGGATAAATCCATTCCCTACAGTGATCCACGGGGCTAAGAGATGCAATAAATAAAAAATGGAACATTAATTCCGCTCTGGATGACAGAAATGTCCCCCGGATGTACGTCCAAGACGTTAGGAATAATGCTCCTACCACAAATATACCACAGAAAAGTCCGGGTGTCAAGAAGGCGGGTTCTGTTTTTGGTGGAGCGGCATATGCTGAGGCGGCAAGAGAATACAGGACGGAAGAAAATGCAACAGAGTTTGACGAGGCATACACTTACGGGCTTGCAGGAGAAAGTCTTAACGATTTTGCACCGGAAACTGCCACAGTTCCTTTGGTTAACGCGTGGAGCCCCGGAAGGCAGGATGCAAAAACCAATGCGGCAAGAGCTGAGTTTAATTCCCGTAAAACAGGGGTATCCACCGACGATGTGACAAAGACGATACTTAGTGGCTATTCACCAAGAGTGAGAAAGGCACTTGATGCGCTTGGCAAAGCTTTAGGAATTGAATTGGAGCTTGTTACACATAATCCTGAAGGAGAGAAGGGCAGCGACTCAAGCTATAATCCGAAGACCGGGGTTATGAGGATTAACGTATCGGAGAAACACACGGGACTTAAGGGAGAGAAGCTTACTGGAGAGGAGCTTATAATATTTGTGGCAACGCA
>JAZSAR010000280.1:0-9991 GCA_045601965.1 Clostridia bacterium | reverse complement strand
GTGTAGGACCTTACAAGTTTTTCATTTTCCTCTCCTATATCTCATTAAAGCAAAAACACAGTTTTCCCCAACTGTGTTTTTTGCATTTTTATATTGCTTTTTCATTTATTTCATGATAAAATTACAAAAGGATTTTATACGGAGGATTTTATGAAAAGCTTTGTTGCAAATGAAAACGATGCAGGTCAGCGTCTTGATAAATATATACTGAAAATTGCCGATATTCCGAAAGGGCTTTTATATAAGTACTTAAGAACCGGGCATATCAAGGTAAACAAAAAGAAAAAAGACGGCAATTATGTTCTCCTTCCCGGTGACACAATAGCCTTTTTTATTGATGACTCTTTTTTCAAAGGGGCAAAGGAAGAGCAGGAATTTGCAAATTCCGACTTTTCTCTCGATGTGGTTTTTGAAAACGAAGATATACTTATTATAAACAAGCCTGCAGCTCTTAAAAGCCAGCCGGATAAAAAAGGTGAAGCTGCTCTTTCAGAATATGTAAAGGCCTACCTTAAGGATAAGGGAGAATATAATCCGCTGCTTGAAAATACCTTTTCCCCCGCCATCTGCAACAGGCTCGACGTAAATACTTCGGGACTGATTATTGCGGCAAAAAACGCCGAGGCATTAAGGATTATAAACGAGAAAATCAAGAATCGCGAAATTAAAAAGTTTTACCGTTGCATCGTTTCAGGTACTCCCGAAAAAAAATCCGATATTTTAACGGGGTATATAATAAAAGACAAGGCAAAAAATGTATCTGAAATCATAAAAACCGAAAAAAAAGGTGCGCTTTACGTCAAGACCGGATACAAGGTATTAAAAAGCAATGAAAAAAACTCGCTCCTTGAAGTTGAACTTTTCACAGGGCGCTCCCATCAGATAAGGGCGCATATGGCATCAATCGGGCATCCGCTTCTGGGAGACTTCAAGTACGGCGGCGGAAAAGGAACACAGAAGCTTTGCGCTTTCCGCCTTTTATTTGATTTCACCGCCGATTCAGGAAAGCTTGATTACTTAAAAGGCAAAGTCTTTGAAATCAGAGAACCCTTCAGTCTCTGATAAGGAAAGGAAAATACATATGAGATTAGCAAACGAGTGGAAAGATTACGAAATACTGGACCTTTATAACGGAGAAAAGGTTGAGCGCTGGGGGGAATTCACCCTCATCCGTCCCGACCCACAGGTTATATGGCCCAAGCAGTCAAAGGAAAACTACTTAAAAACTGCAACTGCACACTATATCCGTTCATCAACCGGCGGCGGAAAATGGGAATATTTTAAAACTCTCCCCGAAAAATGGCAGATAAACTACAAAAACCTGTCTTTCTATGTAAAGCCAATGGGATTCAAGCACACCGGGCTTTTCCCGGAGCAGGCAGTAAACTGGGACTATATGATTGATAAAATCAAAAATGCAGGCCGTCCCATAAGAGTTCTTAACCTCTTTGCATACACAGGTGGTGCAACCGTAGCCTGCCTTTCCGCAGGTGCATTTGTGTGCCACGTTGACAGCTCCAAGGGTATGACCTCCTGGGCTAAGGAAAATGTGGCATTATCCGGCCTTTCCGAGCGACCGATGCGCTTTATTATTGATGATGTAAGAAAGTTTGTTGAGCGCGAGATACGGCGCGGAAATACCTATGATGCAATCGTTATGGATCCCCCATCTTATGGTCGCGGTGCAGGAAAAGAAGTGTGGAGCTTAGAAGAAAACTTATTCGATTTAGTTGCTCTCTGCGCAAAGGTGCTTTCAGACAAGCCTCTTTTCTTCCTCATCAATTCCTATACAACAGGTCTTGCCCCCACGGTTCTTGAAAACATACTTCATATAACTGTTGGCTCAAAATACAAAGGCACTATCTCATCAGGCGAAGTAGGGCTTCCGGTTAAAGACTCTCCCATCATTCTTCCCTGCGGTATATATGGAAGATGGCAGGAAGACTAATTATTAAAACATAAAAATAAGGTACTTTGTTTAAAGTGCCTTATTTTTATGCAAAAACACTATATATAGTATTTATTTTAAAAAAACCATACAATATGTATTGACAAATCGATTTTTGTCATATATAATATGAATGTCATATAACTGACGGAAGTGGAGTAACCACGGGGAGTATGACTTTATTTGCCGACCGTCTGGGCACAACAAAAATGTCCTCCGGCCTGCATTTTTTATGCAGAAAACCGGAAAATATTAAAGAAAGGACGGTCAAAATGGTAAATGGAAAAATCCACTCATTGGAATCAATGGGATTAGTTGACGGCCCCGGCATCCGTGCCGTGGTATTCTTTCAGGGTTGCTTACTTCGTTGCCGCTTCTGTCACAATCCCGAAAGCTGGAATACTGAAGCAGGAACAGATGTTGATTCCCAGGCACTTTCAAAAAAGCTCATAAAGCTTAAGCCTTACTTTGACAAAAGCGGAGGCGGAGTCACCGCATCAGGTGGAGAGCCTCTTTTACAGAAGGACTTTTTAATCGATTTATTCAAACGTCTTAAAGAGGCTGACATTCATACCTGTCTAGATACCGCAGGAGTCGGAACCGGAGGATATGAAGAGATTCTCTCCCTCACAGATTTGGTTTTGTATGATGTAAAGGCAATTGATAAAAAGCTGTATAAAGAGCTTTGCGGAAGAGACATTAAAGAAACCGAAGAGTTTCAGAAGGCATTAAAGAAATCTATGACAAAAACCATAGTCCGTCAGGTTGTAATTCCGGGATACAATGACAATGATGAATATATGCTTTCCTTAAAAGAATACATAAAAGAAAATATCCCCTCAGCAAAGGGTGTTGAGCTTTTGCCCTATCATCTTTTGGGGCAGCATAAATATAAAAATATGGGAATCAAAATTCCTATGGAAGATATTCCCGCAATGGATAAAGATAAATGCAGTATGCTTTACGAAAAGCATTTTGCGACCATATAAGGAGGTAGTTGCCATGGCAGAAAGAAAATTATTTAAAGGCGGAAGATGGGAACGCGAAATTGACGTGCGCGATTTCATACAGAGAAATTATACCGAATATGTGGGCGACTCCTCATTCCTTGCCGCACCTACTGATAAAACAAAAAAGGTGTGGTCAAAATGCGTTGAGCTTTTGGCTAAAGAGCTTGAAAACGGCGGTGTTTTAGACGTTGATACCGAAAGAATTTCAGGCATATGCAACTTTGAGCCCGGCTATATAGATAAGGAAAACGAAGTTATTGTCGGTCTTCAGACAGATGCTCCCTTAAAGCGTATGATAAATCCCTACGGCGGTATGCGTATGGTTGAAAAAAGCCTTGCTGCCTACGGTTATGAGATGGACGAGAAAATCCACGAGCATTTTTCTGAATACAGAAAAACCCACAATCAGGGCGTTTTTGATGCTTATCCCGAATCCGTAAGAGTTGCACGCCACGCAGGATTAATAACAGGTCTTCCCGATGCTTACGGCAGAGGAAGAATTATAGGCGACTATCGCCGTGTTGCTCTTTACGGCACAACAAGACTTATTGAAGAAAAGAAAAAGGAGCTTTTGGAGCTTGACGGAGAAATGAACGATCACACCATAAGACTCCGTGAAGAACTTGCAATGCAGATAAAAGCTCTTTCCGATATGGAAAAGATGGCAGAAAGCTATGGCGTTGACATTAAAAACGCCGCTGTATCCGCAAAGGATGCTGTCCAGTCCCTTTATATGGCATACCTTGCCGGCATAAAAGAAAATAACGGTGCCGCAACATCCCTCGGAAGAACCTCCACCTTCCTTGACATTTATATAGAAAGAGATTTGGAGGCCGGAATAATCACGGAGGAGGAAGCACAGGAATTGGTTGACCAGCTTATTATAAAGCTCCGTCTTGTAAGACACCTTCGTACCCCCGACTATAACGAGCTTTTCGGCGGAGACCCCACCTGGGTAACAGAATCCGTCGGCGGTCTCGGTATAAACGGTCAGAGCTTAGTTACTAAAAACTCTTTCCGTTATCTTCACACGCTCATAAACTTAGGCTCTTCTCCCGAGCCTAACCTTACGGTTTTGTGGGATGAGCACCTCCCCGAAAACTTCAAGAAATACTGTGCGGAAATTTCCATAAAGACAGACTCCATCCAGTATGAAAACGATGATGTAATGCGTCCCATATATGGTGACGACTATGCCATTGCCTGCTGCGTCTCCGCAATGCGCTTAGGTAAGCAGATGCAGTTTTTCGGTGCAAGATGCAACCTTGCAAAGAGCCTTTTATACGCTATAAACGGCGGTGTTGACGAAAAGACAGGCGCATTGGTTGTTCCCGGCATAGATCCCATTACAGATGAATATTTATCCTTCGAATCAGTTTGGGTAAACTATAAAAAAGTTCTTAAGGAAGTTGCAAAGCTTTATGTAAACGCCAACAACATCATTCACTATATGCATGATAAATATGCTTATGAAGCAAGCCAGCTTGCCCTTCACGATACTGATCCCGAAAGACTTATGGCATTTGGCGTTGCAGGCTTATCCGTTGCAACAGACAGCTTGTCTGCCATAAAGTTTGCCAAGGTTCGTCCCATAAGAAATGAAAACGGCATTGCAGTTGACTTTGAAATCACGGGAGACTTTCCCAAATACGGAAACAATGACGATGATGTTGACTCAATCGGTGTTCACATCGTAACACGTTTCATCCACGAGCTTAAAAAGCACAAGCTTTACAGAGATGCGAAACATACACTTTCCGTTCTTACCATAACAAGTAACGTTATGTACGGAAAGAAGACAGGCAGTACCCCTGACGGACGTAAGGCTGGAGAGCCTCTGGCTCCCGGTGCCAACCCCATGCACGGAAGAGATATATCAGGCGCCCTCGCTTCACTTTCCTCCGTCGCAAAAATCCCCTACAGAGATGTGTGTCAGGACGGTGTATCAAATACCTTCTCCATCGTTCCCGAGGCTCTCGGAAAGGATTTAAGCTCCAGAATCACAAACCTTGTGAATATTTTAGACGGATATTTCTGTCAGAGCGCTCAACATCTTAATGTAAATGTACTAAACAGAGAAACATTAATGGAAGCATATGAACATCCCGAAAAATATCCTATGCTTACAATAAGAGTTTCAGGCTATGCCGTAAACTTCCACAGATTATCGAAGGAGCAGCAGCTTGAAGTAATAAGCAGAACCTTCCACGATGCAGTATAAATAAAAAAACGGTCGCTGATGCGACCGTTTTTTTATTTGGCAAATTTCATAAGTGTTTCTGCAAAGCATCTTCCCAAAGCGATGCCTGCTTTTTCAGAAAACGCATTTCCTTCTTCCCCGAAATATGCCGTTTCCAATGAAAATGCCATCTTCGCTCCTTTATTTATCATATATGTTGCAAAGCAAGGCGTGTTACTTTTATTCCATTCGGTATCGGGAGAAAGATTATTTTCCGCTTTATAGCAAAAGGAGTCATCTGAAATTTCTCTCTCAAGTAGACACGAAAATGCTTCCGCATTATCCTTTATCAAATGGCTTTTTTCAACGATAAAGCATTTATCATTTCTGCCGCCCATATGCCAGGGGGAATGAAAATCAAAGGCATAAGTGATTTTACTTTCGGCAATTTCTCTTATTGCTTGGGTTTCCGGGTAAATTGCCGCCTTATCAATATCATAGTCTCTGTTGTGATCGTAGGGTGCTCTTCCCTTCCCCTGATCACCGTCGGTTACTCCGTCAAAGTCAACAAAGGGAATACATATCACCTTAAAGTCAGGTATATTCTTACTTATCAGCCTCTCAAGCACCCCTTCAAGCACATAGCTTCCCGTGCTTTCACAGGCGTGGTGCCTCGCTGTAAGAAGTATAATTTCCTCCCCGTCTCCGAATGTCACAACGGGAACACTTCTTCCTTTTTTTGTTTTACACAGCTCTTTGATTTCAAGATTCTGCTTCTCAGAGAAGGCATAAAACCTTTCGGGAAGATACAACATACTGTGGGCAAAATACACTCTTCCGTCTTCCTTAAATTCGTAGGAAAAGGTGTTTTTACCGTCTTTACCGAGCCAGCCCCATTCAAATAAATCATAGCTTACGGCAGGCCCGAAGGGGCCGAGCCTTACATCAGGGAAGGAAAATTTTGCCTTTTCTCCCTTTTTACCGTCAACGGCAAACGCCCAGTAAAACCAGTCCTCCGTGCTGTCTCGAAGCTCATTGTCAAGGAAGTATATGCCCTTTTCTTCTTTTATAATTCTGATATTTCCTCCGGGGAAAGCTTTAGTTATTTCCATAAACACTCCCATATGCAGCCTTAAGCTGCCTGCATTACAGCTTTATAAATATTTATACCAGGCCAAGTCTTCTCGCAGCATATACATAGTTAAGCATACAGCTTGAATACCACTCCGATGACTTTGTGGGAACGCCTGTTATGGGGTCGATTTCCTGAGCCATTTTAATTTCGTCATAATGCTCAGTCCAGGTTTCAAGCCATTTACTTAAGATATATTCATAGTCTCCGCTCCAGCCGTAATAATCCATCCAGCGAGAACACCTGAGAACAATAAGTCCCTGAGTGTAATAGCCCCAGCAGTTAAAGTCCTTGTGACCTTCAACAGATGGATCGTTTATCGCCATTGACGGAAATGGGTAAGGTGTCCAGAATTCTTCGGGATTTTTAATGTGTTCCTTATAAATTCTTTCGATTACATCCTTGTCCTCTTCCTTATCAAGCACCTTTTCAAGGAAAAGATGGAAAATGGTGCTTGACTTATATTTACGCTTGTTTCCGTTTCTGTCAACGTCATAGAAAAAGGCATCCTTTTCGTCATAGCAAAGCTCGAAGAGCTTTTTCTTTACCTCTGCGGCAGACATTGCCCAAGCCTCGGATTCTTCCTTCTTCCCTAAAATTTCAGCCATTTTTGAAAGGGCAACCTCATCTGCATAGAAGTTGCAGTTCATATCAACTGCAAGAATGGGTGTGATTCCGTCATCGGGAGGAAGTACGTCAGCCGTCTGCGTAACGCCGTTTACGGAGTTATTTCCCTTGCACGCCATCCCTGTAAGTCTTCCGCTGTTGTCGTGGCCTGTGTCAAAGCCCACAAACATTTCGATAAGTCCTCTGCCCGTGGTCATTCTGTAAGTACGAAACCACTTGTTCCACTTTACTCCGGCATTATACACCTTTTCAAGAAACGCCTTGTTATTATTCATCTCATAAACCTCAAGGGCAAGAGTTAAAAATGATACACACTCCTGAATCTGTCCGAAGCCTACCATTTTTTCGGGCGGAAGTCCGGGACGTTTGTTTCCGTCCATTACGGTGAAGGGCATTTGTCCGTTTTCCTTCTGTCTGTCAACAAATAAATTTATCGCGTTTTCTGCCACCTCAACATATGAAGGCTCCATTTTTGCGAAGAACACAGAATCATATGTATGCTCCATCCAGAGACCGGGATATTGCTCTGAAATAAGGAACAGAGGCTTTTCCATATCCTTAAAGCAGGCAATATGCACATTTTTGATTTTGTCCATTACCTCGTCGTAAATTTTTTTCACTTTAATTTTATCTATCATGCTAAAACCTCCTTTGATACCACTTTATAATACCATAACAGAAAATCTTTTTCAATAGTTATCTTTATTTTAATAGGATTTTTGCAACACGCTCACAAATAAAACAAAAAGCATCCCGATTGGGATGCATGCTTATCTGCACAAGAGGGATTCGCTTTTCTGCGGAAAAGCCACGCCGTGAAAAACAGTCCACCGGACTGTTTTTTAGGAAACGGCTTTCGAATCCTTCTTTATACTTGCCAAAACAAAAAGCACCCGATGGATGCATGCTTATCTGCATAAGAGGGATTCGCTTTTCTGCGGAAAAGCCATCCGACGGCTCTGACAATCCCCCGGATTGTCTTTCACTTCCGTCGGTTCGAATCCTCCTTTATATTTGCCAAAACAAAAAGCATCCCGATTGGGATGCTTTTTGTTTTGGCGGACAGAGAGGGATTCGAACCCTCGAACGGGTATTAGCCGTTACACGATTTCCAGTCGTGCGCCTTAGACCAGCTCAGCCATCTGTCCACAACATTAAACATTATAACTCAAACCATTGTAAATGTCAAGCATTTTTTCAATGTTTTTGAAACATTTTTTATTATTATCTCGACCTATATAAACAAAAAAGCGGATTGTAAGTTCCAATCCGCTTTCATAGTTATTTTATATTATTATATTAAGCATTTCATCCTCTGTTGCCCCTGCAGTTTCAAAGCTCGTGGCAGGTACGAGCTTTCTTATAAATTGCATCGCCATTGTTTTTGAATGGCAGGCATAGCTATACATCAATTCATTCTTATCCACTTCATCCTCCCACATAGCGCAGGCAGTGTATCTCATATCGTTTATATCAAATATGACCGAATTCCAAGTCGTTCCTATTACGCCGAAAAGATTATACTTTTTCGCAAGGTTAATTCTTCCGATAATTTTGTTTCTGTCCCGCCATGGAGCAAGAATAAGTTTGGATGGCTCTGTAAATTCAAGGAAATATTTAACCGAATCTTCCTTTTCTTCCGTTATGTTGTACTGCCAGTCAACAATGAACATATCCTTTGTGAGGTTATCCGGATCATAAGTAATAGACTTGTTTGTATTGGCGCAGTATGGAAAAGGGAAATCCTTATTATCAAGGAACATATCTCCCCACATCATAGTTTTCCTTCCGAGATTTTCCTTGATATCCGAGGCTGTGCGGTTTAAGAAACGGGTATAGCCTTCGCTTTCGCTGATTCCGGTATTTTTCCATATCCCGTTTTCATCTACAATCTCGTCACAACCGATATGGAAGAAATCTCCGTCTCCGAAAAGCTTACAAAGCTCTTTCCTTACATTCCTATGTAAATTTATTACCTCTTCATTATCTACATTCCAGGTCCAGCCACCCGGCATAAACCATTCCTCATATTCCGGCGCCTGGTCAAGTACCACGTGCTTGCCGCTCTTATGTCTTGCCTGCGTAGCGTGTCCCGCATGATTGAAAAATGGTATAAATTCAACACCTAACGCTTTTCCGAATTCTATGATTTCTAAAAGTTCTTCTTTATCATAGGCATCGTGCCAGCCAAGTTCCTTCATTATGTCAAATTTAACAGCACCCCAGCTTTCCAGAATAATATGACTTACTTTCAGAAAAGCACAGAGAGCCACACACTTTTTCACAAACAGAAGTGAAATTCCTTTAAAAAGACACAGGTGCATCCCCCTCATCTTAAGTGCCGGTTTATCCTTGACGCTGAATGTTTTCACTGAAAAATCTTCAGTTTTTCTTCTGTATGCACCAATTAACTGTAAAACAGTACAAAATGCATGTATAAGTCCTATATCGCTGCTGTAGTTTATATTTATTCCGTTCTTGTCACAATCAATTTCATACTCATAATCTGTTGACTTTTTAAGCTCGCAAATCCTTTCAGATTTTGAAATAAAGGCGTGATTTCCCATATCATTTCTTTCGAGCAACACTAATTCGCTTTTACCTGCGGTGAAATTTTTCCACAATTCAACACATAGCTTTTTGAATCCTGAATTGGAAAAGCTTTTATCAATCCCAAAGTATACCTTATCTGAAAAAACAAACTCTTCCTCATATTCTATATAATAAGACGGGTTTGGATAAATTCTTATCATTTCTTTTCCACTCCTTTTCTTAATTATAACAAAAATATTATACTATAATTTTTAACATATATCAATAGCTTTAGCAAAAAAACGGACAGGCATTGCCTGTCCGTTTAATTTTTAAGAAATCAATCTCAATACTTGTCTCTCTTAGTATACTTAGTATGAAGAAGCTTATGGGACATCTTTCCGCAGGGTTCGCCGAGGAAGTTGTCATAAAGTTCCTTAATAACGGGGTTCTCGTGAGACTTTCTTAATTCAGCGTTAACATCTTCCTGATAAAGAGCCTTTGCACGGAGTGCCTTAAGGTCGTGATCTGCAAGATATTCTGCACTGTGGATGGGCTGACCG
>JAZSAR010000279.1:0-3001 GCA_045601965.1 Clostridia bacterium | reverse complement strand
TCGCAGAATTTGCAGTAAACATTGGGATAGGCATAAAGACGGTTACAGTCGGAATCAAATATATTAAGCCTTAATCCGGTAAGGGAATAGAAGGATTGCATTATTTCCTTAAGACGGTTTAAATCGTAATTGAAAGCCATATGACACCTCGGACAAATTTACTTATATTCGGACATATTTTACTATCATTATAACACAATCGGTGATAAAATCAAGATATAAATAATTGAAAGGATGATTTTTTATGAAAAAGAAAGAAATGTGTTTTGCCCTTTATTTCGGTAACAGAGGATTTTTCCCCGAAACACTCATTGCATCTGCGAGAAGTGAAATGATTGAAGCTGTTACAAAGGCAGGATATAAGTATATAATCGCTCCCGAAGATATGACACGCTACGGAGCAGTTGAAACAAAGGATGAAGGGATAAAGTATGCTGCATGGCTTAAGAGTCACGAAGGGGAATATGACGGCGTTATTATGTCGCTTCCCAACTTCAGTGATGAAAACGGTGCAATTGCGGCATTAAAGGATGCGGGAAAGCCTATTCTTATTCAGGCATATCCCGACGAAATCGGAAAGATGGACTTTGAGCACAGAAGAGACTCCTACTGCGGAAAGTTCTCCATCTGCGATGTATTCCATCAGTACAGAGTGCCCTTCACGGTGCTTGAGCCTCACGTTGTTCACCCCCTGTCAGAGGACTTTGCAAAGAACCTTTATGACTTTGCGGCAATCTGCCGTGTAGCTAACGGAATGAAGGAGTTTACAATAGGTATCATCGGTGCAAGAACCACCAAGTTCAAGACCGTAAGATACGATGAAATCACACTTCAGAAATATGGCATCACCTGCGATACATATGACCTTTCCGAGCTTTTCTACAGAGTTGAAAAGATGGAAAGAGACGAAAGAGTTATCACAAAGGAAAAGGTGCTTTGCGACTATACCGATTTTTCAAGAGTTCCTGCCGACAAGCTTACAACCCTTGCAAAGGTTTCCCTTGCAATTGACGATATGATGGCAGACTATCATTTGGATGCAATCACACTCCGTTGCTGGGAAGAAATGCAGACAGTGCTTGGCGTTGCTCCCTGCGTACTCTTAAGCGAGCTTAACGACAGAGGAATTGTTGCATCCTGCGAAATTGACCTTTGCTCTGCAATCAATATGTATTCGATGCAGCTTGCATCAGAGGAAAGCACAGCCTGCGTTGACTGGAACAACAACTATGGCGACGATAAGAACAAGGTTATTTTATTCCATTGCGGTCCCATCGCTCAGAGTCTTATGGAAGGTAAGGGCGTAGTAACAGACCACAAGATGTTTGCTAAAACCAATCCCGGTTGCGGTTGGGGAAGCAACGAAGGCAGAATTGCGGCATTTGAAATGACCTACTCCAACTGCAAGACAGAAGACGGAAAGCTTACCTTCTATGCCGATGAAGGAAGATTTACAGGCGAGCCCATTGAAGCAGAATTTTTCGGCTGTGGCGGCGTAGCGGAAATCCGCGACCTTCAGAGAAAGCTTATAAAGCTTGCAAAGGAAGGCTACCGTCACCATACAGCCGTTGGTAAGGGCAGGATGGCATCCGTGCTTAAGGAAGCCTTCACAACATATTTAGGCTACGATGTAATTGAGCTTTAATCACGGAGGTGGCAAAGTTGTACGTTGGCGGACTTGATTTGGGAACAACCGGCTGTAAAATTGTAATTTACGATGATAAGGGTAATTACATAGATAAGTTTTACAGAGAATATAACGTATCGAGACACGGCGGAATGCACGAGCTTGATATGGGAAATATATGGGAATCCGTGGTTGAAATATTAAAAGAGGCATCAAAGTATGCACCGCTTGCATCCATCGGTGTCACAAGCTTCGGCGAAACCTTTGCTATGCTTGATGAAAACGATGAAATCATTGCCCCCTCAATGCTTTACACAGATCCCAGAGGAAGCGAAGAGTGTGAGGAGCTTATAAAGGCACTGGGCAAGGATAAAATTTCCGTTAAGGTTGGCTGCATGCCTCATCCTATGTATTCGCTTCCAAAGCTTATGTGGCTTAAAAAGCATATGAGTGATGTATATAAAAAGGCAAAGCGGGTTCTTCTTGCAGAAGACTTCATCGTTTATAAGCTTACCGGTGTTGCGCAGATTGACTATTCTCTTGCGGCAAGAACAATGGCTCTTGACATAAGGGAAAAATGCTGGTGGAACGAGATATTTGAGGCGGCGGGAGTGGATTCATCACTGCTTTCAAAGCCTGTTCCTTCGGGAACTGTTGCAGGCGGAATAAAGAAGAATGTTGCTCTTTTAACAGGCCTTTCTGAGGAAACAAAAGTAGTGAGCTGCTGTCAGGACCAGATTGCATCTGCAATCGGTGCAGGGGCTTTTACATCAGATGTGGCGGTTGACGGAATAGGAACGGTTGAGTGTGTCACCATCATTATGGATGAAGCTCCGGTTAATGCTGAATTTTACGCAGCGGGCTACTCTGTAGTTCCTCATATCGGCGATAAATATGCCTGCTATGTGTTATCCTATGCAGGCGGTGCGACCTTAAAATGGTTCCGTGACACCTTTGCGGAAAAGGAAAAGGAAGAAGCGGAAAAGGCGGGAGAAAACGTATATAAGAACCTTGACGATACAATGCCTGCTGAGCCGACGGAAATTCTTGTGATGCCTTATTTTGCAGGTGCGGCAACGCCCTATATGGATACAGAGGCGAAGGCAAGCTTTATAGGGCTTACTTTCGAGCATACAAAGCTTGATATTTACAGAGCTTTAATGGAAGGAACATCCTATGAAATCGCTCTTAATATGGACGTTATAGGAAAGTTTTTAACAACGCCAAAACACCTTCGTGCAACCGGCGGTGGCGGAGCATCAGACCCCTGGCTTCAGATTAAATCCGACATCTTAGGAGTGGGTATAACGGCTCTTTCGGCCTCGGAAGTTGGCGGTGCGGGAAGTGCAGCACTTGGAGGATTTGCAACCGGCG
>JAZSAR010000278.1:0-3761 GCA_045601965.1 Clostridia bacterium | reverse complement strand
AAAGACGAAAATTAATAAAGCAACATCAGAAAGGATGAATTAATATGTACGATTTTAAAACGATAGACAAAAAATGGCAGAACTACTGGGACGAGCATGAGAGCTTCGTTGCAAAAACAGGCGAAGACAAGAAAAAGAGCTTTCTTCTTGTAGAATTTCCCTATCCTTCGGGACAGGGACTTCACGTTGGTCACCCCAGGTCCTACACCGCTCTTGACAGCGTTGCAAGAAAGAGAAGACTTGACGGTGAAAACGTGCTTTTCGCCATCGGTTGGGACGCTTTTGGTCTTCCTGCCGAAAACTATGCTATAAAAAACCACGTTCATCCCCGTATCGTTACGGAACAGAACATCAAAAACTTCAAGCGTCAGCTTAAGTCCATCGGCTTCTCCTTTGACTGGAGCCGTGAGATAAACACCACCGACCCCGGCTACTATAAGTGGAGTCAGTGGATTTTCCTTAAAATGTTTGAAAAGGGCCTTGCATATAAGAAAGAAATGCCCATCAACTGGTGCACAAGCTGTAAGTGCGGTCTTGCCAACGAGGAGGTTGTTGGCGGTAAGTGCGAGCGTTGCGGCGGCGAAGTTATCCAGAAGCAGCAGAGCCAGTGGATGCTTAAGATTACAGAATATGCTGAGCGTCTTTTAACTGACCTTGAGGACCTTGACTATGCAGATAGAATCAAGGCTCAGCAGATTAACTGGATCGGAAGAAGCGAAGGTGCTGAAGTAAACTTCAAAATCGCAGGAACAGAGGATACATTAACCGTTTACACCACCCGTCCCGATACACTCTACGGTGCTACATATATGGTAGTGTCTCCCGAGCATCCTTTTATCGAAAAGTACAGGGAAAAAATCACAAACTATGCTGATGTATTGGCATATAAGGAAGAGTCAGCAAAGAAGTCCGAATTTGAAAGAACCGAGCTTGCAAAGGACAAGACCGGTGTTGCACTTTCAGGCCTTATGGCAGTAAACCCCGTAAACGGCAAGGAAATTCCCATCTGGACAAGTGACTATGTATTAATGACCTACGGAACAGGTGCAATTATGGCGGTTCCCGCTCACGATACAAGAGACTTTGACTTTGCAAAGAAATTCGACCTTCCCGTAATTCAGGTAATTGACGGTGACTGTGACATTGAAAAGGAAGCGTTCACCGATGTTGAAACCGGTACAATGATTAATTCTGGCATCCTTACAGGTCTTTCCGTTAAGGAAGCACAGAAAAAGATAATCGACTGGTTAGAAGCAGAAGGACTTGGCGTAAGAAAGGTAAACTACAAGCTTCGTGACTGGGTATTCTCCCGTCAGAGATATTGGGGCGAGCCTATTCCCATCGTTCACTGTGAAGAGTGCGGTTACGTTCCCGTTCCCTATGAAAACCTTCCTCTTACACTTCCCGACATTGAAATGTTTGAGCCCGGTCAGAACGGCGAATCTCCCCTTAACAACTGCACCGAGTGGGTTAATACAAGTTGTCCCAAGTGCGGTAAGGCGGCAAAGAGAGAAACTGATACCATGCCTCAGTGGGCAGGTTCCTCCTGGTACTTCCTCCGTTACACCGAACCCAAGAACAACGAGGCACTTGCTTCCAAGGAAGCACTTGATTACTGGATGCCCGTTGACTGGTACAACGGCGGTATGGAGCATACCACACTTCACCTTTTATATTCAAGATTCTGGCACAAGTTCTTGTATGATATCGGCGTAGTTCCCACAAAGGAGCCCTATGCAAAGCGCAGCTCCCATGGTATGATTTTAGGTGAGAACGGCGAAAAGATGTCCAAGTCCAGAGGTAATGTTGTAAATCCCGATGAGATGGTTGAAACCTACGGTGCTGACGCATTCAGAACCTACGAGCTCTTTATCGGAGCCTTCGATCAGGCAACTCCCTGGTCAACGCAAGGGTTATCGGGCTGTCATAAATTCTTAGACCGTGTTTGGAACTTAAGAGAAATGATTGTAGGCGGAGACGGATATTCAAAAGACCTTGAAAGCAATATGCATAAGACCATTAAAAAGGTAACTGACGACATTGAAAAGATTAAGTTCAACACCGCAATTGCGGCATTAATGGCGCTTGTTAACGACTTTTATAAGAAGGGCAGCGTAACACGCGGTGAGTATAAGACATTAATCACCCTTCTTAACCCCTTTGCTCCTCATATCACAGAAGAGCTTTGGGAAATGCTCTCCTTCGGCGGCGTTCTTTCAGATACAAGTTGGCCTTCCTATGACGAGGCAAAAACCGTGGACGATGAAATAGAGCTTGCGGTTATGATGGGTGGAAAAATAAAGGCTAAAATTATGGTAGCATCCGATGCAACAGAGGATGCAATAAAGGAAGTTGCCTTAGCGGATGCCAAGGTTATAGAAGCTCTTTCCGGAAAGACAATCGTAAAGATTATCGTTGTTCCCGGAAAGCTTGTAAACATAGTTGCAAAATAAAGGATAGATTTTAATGAAAACCAATTATGATAGCCTGATGGAAGTAAATTCCCTTCTGGCAAAGCAGTGTATAGTGGCGGATGCGTTGGTGAAAACTTTCCCTGAGAAAGCGGCATCGCTCTACGGCAAGGCAGTAAGCACTTTCCTTGCCGTAATCTGCTGTGACAATGATATTGCCTTTGACAGAATAAAGGATTTAACGCCTATAAACATGATAGGTACGGCGTATTCCTACGGCGTTATAAGTAAATATGAAAAAGGGGTGCTTGACGATATCCGTTATGCGGCATATCTTGCGGATAATCCTCGCTTTGCCGATAATAAAATCGACACAAAAACCCTTATCGAAAAGGTAATAAACTTTTTCGGAATGGTGATGCGTTATTACCACCTGGAAAACGAGCAATATTCCGAGGATAATCTTTCCTTGGGAATTTGCGAAATAATTTCCGTTGTGAAAAGCTTTGAAATGGATACCGCCTATGACAAGGTTTATCTGACCAGCGAAAAGGATGGTGGCTTTGCTCTTGTGGCGCAGTATGCCCTTCACCGTTCGGATTTTGCGGATGAGGTTTTCTCTTATCTTGAAACCGACGATATCAAGCGTCGCTTTTCAGCCTGTAAAACGGTGCTCAGGCCGGAGATTATTCCTCACCAGGAAGGAAACAATTTAATATGCGTGAAAACTAGCGTGCCCGAGGGCTATGTAAGCTTGTCCTTTGACGATTTTTCAAATCTATATACCGAGCAAAGGCTTAAGTTTATCGTAAATCTGGCAAAGGTGCTTTTTGATTTGCACGAATCGGATAAGCCCCTTGCCCTCGGCGGATTTGAGCCTTCCGATATATGGGTGTCCTATAAGGGGCTTAAATGCGTTATTTCGGGGCTTGAATCAAAGGTTAAAACTTCTGTAAATACCGAGTCCAATGTTATGGAAGACGTGAAAAGCTTTGCCTACATTGCGGCAAGCTTATTCCCTGAATATGAAAAAATTCCCATTGCGGGACTGCTTATAAAGCACGTTCTTATGGGAAGCGGAAAAAGCAAAATGGACAAAATTTATCCGGTGCTTAAAAAAGAAGCATCCCACTTTGATTTTGAAAGCGCCCAGCTGAATACTTTTGGACGTTCACCCGCTGAAATATATGAAGACCTTAAGAGCGGAATTCTTGAAATCAAGGAAGAGAGCGTAAAGGAAGAAGCAGTAGGGGAGGAAGAAAACCCTCTGCAGGATGTGAATTTTGATGAAATGTACAGCAAAGTTTTTGGCGAATGATAAATGAGAAAGGGTGACTTATATGGAAAGAC
>JAZSAR010000277.1:0-4270 GCA_045601965.1 Clostridia bacterium | reverse complement strand
GGACGGCTATTTCGGTAAATATGGTGGCGTTTTTGTAGAGGATAAATTAAAGGCTGCTATGGCTGAAATTACAGAGGCATATTTCTCCATCTGCCAGTCAAGAAAGTTTATTGCAGAACTCAGAAGAATAAGAAAGGAATTTCAGGGCCGTCCCACACTCATTACTCACCTTGAAAGACTTTCCGATTCTCTTGGCGGCAAGGTTCAGCTCTATGCAAAGAGAGAGGACTTAAACCATTCCGGCGCCCACAAGTTAAACCACTGTATGGGCGAGGCTCTTCTTGCATCCTATATGGGAAAGAAAAAGGTTATTGCTGAAACAGGTGCAGGACAGCACGGCGTTGCTCTTGCAACAGCGGCAGCATATTTCGGTCTTGAGTGCGACATTTATATGGGTGCGGTTGACATAAAGAAGCAGGCTCCCAACGTTGCAAGAATGAAGATATTAGGCGCAAACGTAATCGAAGTAACAGAAGGACTTCAAACTCTTAAGGAAGCGGTTGACGCGGCGTTTGATGCATACAGCAAGGAATACAACGATGCTATTTACTGCATCGGCTCGGTGCTTGGACCTCATCCTTTCCCCATGATGGTAAGAGACTTCCAGCGCGTTGTGGGTATTGAGGCAAGAGAACAGTTTATTGAAATGACAGGACACCTTCCCAATTCCATCGTTGCCTGCGTAGGCGGCGGAAGCAATGCGGCAGGTCTTTTTGCAGGATTCTTGAACGATCCCGTTGATATCTACGGAATCGAGCCTCTGGGAAGAGGCGAAAAGCTTGGCGATCACGCGGCAAGCTTAAAGTACGGAACCGAGGGTATTATGCACGGCTTCAACAGCATAATGCTTAAGGACGAAAACGGCGAGCCCGCTCCCGTATACTCTGTTGCCAGCGGTCTTGACTATCCTTCAAGCGGCCCCGAACACGCATTTTTGCAGGAAATGGGCAGAGTTAAGTATGATGTTATAGACGATGAAGAAACCATCGATGCATTCTACAAGCTTTCACGCCTTGAGGGTATCATCCCCGCCATCGAAAGTGCCCATGCAGTAGCTTTTGGTATGAAGCTTGCAAAGAGAATGGATCACGGCTCTGTTTTAATTAACCTTTCCGGCAGAGGCGATAAGGATATGGATTATATCATTGAGAATTATGGCATTCGCTAAAATATAATAAAACAACCCGGCAACAGCCGGGTTGTTTTGGCAAGGAGGAATTTTTATGAAAAACATACGCTGGGGTATAGCAGGTGCAGGCGGAATTGCAAATAAATTTGCAAAAGCGGTTAAAAATGTGGAAGGGGCAACCCTTGCTGCCGTAGCATCCCGAAGTGAGGAAAGAGGAAAAGCATTTGCCGAGAAATACGACATAGAAAACGTTTTTACAAGCTATGAGGAAATGGCGGCATCAAACGTGGTTGACGCGGTTTATGTTGCGACGGCACATCCTTTTCATAAAAGCTGTGCGGAAATTTTCTTAAATGCAAAAAAGCCCGTTTTATGTGAAAAGCCCCTTTGCGTAAATGCGAAAGAGGCGAAAGAGCTTGCCGCTTGTGCAAAGAAAAACGGCGTATTTTTGATGGAAGCTATGTGGACAAAATTCCTCCCGGCAACAAAATTGGCCATCAAAGCTGTATCGGAGGGTAAAATCGGCGAAGTTATGGAGCTTTCGGCGGACTTTTGCTACCGCACAGAAAAAGCGGAAGAGCCCAATTTATTTAACGTCAATATGGCAGGTGGCTCCCTTTTGGATGTAGGCGTTTACGGACTGCACTTCGCATCTCTTTTCTTCGGAGAAAACCCCGTCGAAATAAAATCTGCTGCAAAAATTGAAGACGGGGTTGATACCGTGATGGAAGTTCTGTTGAAATATGAGAGCGGGGCTATTGCGAAAATTTCTTCTGCAACAAGGCTTTCAAAGAGCGCCGACGGGATTATATACGGAAGCAATGGCAGAATTTATATGCCCTGCTTTTACGGAGCAAGTGAGCTTACCGTAGCGGGCGAAAAAATTTCTGCTCCCATGATTGGAGAAGGCTTTGAAGAGGAGATTATAGAATGCTGCAACTGCATAAGGGATGGTAAAACCGAAAGCGACATTCATCCTTTATCTTCAAGCATAAAAATACTGGAGCAGATGGATGAAATAAGAAAACAGTGCGGAATAAAATATCCGCTTGAAGGAGAGGATTTTTAATGTTCGAAGGAAAAATGAAAGCATTAACATTCAGCTATGATGATGGTGTAACACAGGACATCCGTCTTGTTGAAATTTTCAACAAATACAACTTAAAGTGTACGTTTAACTTAAATTCTGACCGTCTCGGTATGGAAGGAAGGCTCGAACGCCCGGAATATAATGTAAACCACACCAAGGTAAAGCCGGAGGATGTAAGGCACATCTATTCGGGGCACGAGGTGGCGGTGCACACTCTTACACATCCGAATTTAACTGTTCTTTCCGACGATGAAGTAATCTGCCAGGTGGAAGAAGACAGAATTAAGCTTTCCGAGCTTTGCGGCTACGATGTGGTTGGTATGGCATACCCCGGCGGTCACTTTGACGACCGAGTGGTTAATTTAATCGAAAACCATACCGGCGTTAAGTATTCAAGAGAGGTGCAAAGGACAAAAAGCTTTGAGCCCTTTACCGATCTTTACCGCTATAAGGGAACGCTTTACCATCACGCTGACTGGAATGAGCTTTTTAAAATGGGCGAGGAATTTATAAACTTAAAGGCAGACACTCCGAAGGTATTTTACATCTGGGGACACGCCTATGAATTTGATATTCACCCCGAAAGATGGGAGCAGTTTGACGAATTCTGCCGTATGATTTCGGGTAAGAGCGACATTTTCTACGGCACAAATAAAGAGATTCTTCTGTGAGGTTACTATGGAAATAAAAAAAGGAATTTATAAACACTTCAAGGGAAATCTGTATGAAGTTCTGGGGATGGCGCTTCACTCCGAAACGGTAGAGGAAATGGTTATATATAAGGCCCTCTACGGCGAGGGTAAAACCTGGGTGCGCCCCGCATCAATGTGGGAGGAAGAAGTGGAATACGAAGGCAGAAAAGTAAAGCGCTTTACGTTTATGGGGGAACAAAAAAAGAAGTAAGCTTAGCTTACTTCTTTTTTGTTATTATAAGTTATCTTTTTCTTCTTATTGTGTACTTGTGGTCTTCTCCGTGTACTCTCTTTAACCATTCACCGTTTGTGAAGTCGGGAATACCAACTGCGTGACCTGTTGCGATGGATTCTTCGGAAAGTGCGGAAATGCACATTACTGAAGCTGCATCGTAAACGTCGATGGGGCTTTCCCAGCCGTTCTTAACACAGTTTAAGAATGCGGAAAATACAAGTCCGTCAATTCCGCCGTGACCGCCGGAGATGTTGGCAGGATCCTGCCAGAGGGGATGATCGCTTTCGCCCTGATATCCATCAGCATTACGAAGAAGGGGCTTTGAGCTCCATTCAGCCTTGTGATGTTCGGGATTATCGTCAAAATAGAAGAAGTCGCCGTTTTCGCAGTACATAGCCTTTGTTCCGTGAACGCCGAAGTCTCTTGAATAGCAACGGGGAAGAGTGGTATCAAGTGTAAGTGTGATTGTTTCACCGTGAGCACACTTGATGATTGTTGTAATAACGTCACCCTGCATAACGTCATGTCCTACGATATCATCTTTGCCGTAGCCTGTCTTTTCGGAATATTCACGAAGACCCTTTGCACAGGATGCAACGGATACTAAGCTGACCATACGGTTGCCGTCGTTAACACCCAATATCTTGCAGATGGGTAAAAGCTGGTGAGTGGGATAGTTGTCGCAGTTACGGTTAAGGTAGTTACGAAGACGATAATGACCAAGCTCCTTACCTCTTGCGATTTCGTTACGAAGGTCGTGACGGTAACCGCCTTCACAGTGAACAACTTCACCGAAAAGTCCCTTATTTACCATATCGAGAACCATAAGCTCACGACGGCCATAACAGCAGTTTTCCATCATCATAAAGAAGGTGCCTGTTTCTTCCTGAGTATGAACTAAACGGAAGCACTCGTCAACGGAGTATGCGCCGCCAACTTCCATTGCTGTGGGCTTTCCTGCCTTCATTGCAGCAATTGCAATAGCAGCGTGAGATTCCCATGCAGAAGCAATCATAACTGCCTCAACTTCGGGATCAGCTAAAACCTCACGGTAATCTGTGGTGGTTCTGGGAATGGGCTGATTTTTTGATGTTAAAACTCTCTCCATTTTTTCTATCTTCTTG
>JAZSAR010000276.1:0-4838 GCA_045601965.1 Clostridia bacterium | reverse complement strand
CCCATCACTATAAGAGATGAAGCATATTCCATACGTTTGTTTATCACATATTTTTTGGGGGACATTTTATATTCTTTGAAGAAAAGCTTGCGGAAATATACATCGCTGATGGATGACTCTTTAGCAGCAGTAGCCAGGGATAAATTTTCATTGAATATGTTTTCTTCTATATACTGTATGGCATTAGAGATTTTAGAAGACTGGTTTATTTCGGGGCGGCTGTCTTTATTGAATTCAGAAAAAATATTGTTTAGTATTGCGGAGGAGTCATATTTATATGGGCCGGTTTTTCTTGTCCAGCATTCGAGCAGCTCCCTGAAAAGTTTTTCATATTTACTATAGTCGGGCGGAATGAATTTCTCAATTCTGTCCGTAGAATAGTTGTGGACTTTAAGGTGAATGGCGATGGATTCGTTGTATTTATTCTGACAATCTGATATAATCGATCCCGGAATATAGGCTATAGAATGATCGGTAAATGTTTCGGTGTTTTTGTTGAAAGTGTATTTTGCATTGCATTTTATCTTGAAAGAAAGGTCGTCAAAGGCGTGTTTGGGATTGTATGAATCTTTCTCTCCTTCTATATAATAAAATACATCCAAAATCTGGAATGATACATTGTCTTTTTCGAAAATCATAATAAATCCCCTCCTTTTTGACAATATTATAGCATCTTTGTTTTCAAAAGTCAACTTTTTGTATCATTTTATATGTTTAAATAAGTGAAGCTTTCTGCTATAATAACAACGTATGTTCTTTACATATTTATTTCCTTCCTATTCATATCAAGGATGCGTGATATCGATATGCATCCTTTGATATGAAAAAATCAGGTTATTGAAGCGTATGCTTTGATAATAAAAGCCACTCACAAAAAAGTCGTCCATCGGACGACTTTTTTGCTATGAATTAAGTTTTCTGTATTTTCCGGGAGTAATTCCTTCTTTGGCTTTGAAAACATTTGAGAAATAGTTGGAATCGGAAAAGCCTACGGAAAAGGCAATCTCTGTTATGCTAAGCCTGGAATGACAAAGCAGAGATTTTGCTGCCTTGAGTCTTACGGATACCAAATATTCCCGGAAGCTCTGGCCGGTTTTTTTATTGAAAATATGACTTACGGAAGAACGGCTTACAAAAAAATCTTCGCAAATTCCGCAGAGGGTAATATTCTGGGAGTAATAACGGTTTACATACTTTATTATCCTGTCCACAATGTCTGACTCACGGCTCACTTCCGTGGTCTTTACGTATGCTAATTCAAGCATTCTTATAAGGGGAGCTATGAGTGTATCGATATACTCCTTGTCGGGCATATCCTCTTTAAGGCTTTCTGCCGTCTGATAAAGGACTTCAAAAGGTATGCCAAATTTTTCCGAACATCTTTCGACATAAGAAGGGTAAGAACTGTTTCTGTATCCGCTTACGCATATGAAGCCAACTGTGGAATTTCTTCCGTTTATGGGATAAACATATTCCGTCACCCCGGCGTAGCAGGTTCCGCAAAAGGAGCCTGTTTTACATTTTTCATTGATTTTATACTGTCGGTTTATGCAGTGCTCGTGAGCCTTGGGGAAGGTTTTTACATATATGCAGTGAGAATTTTCGTGTATATTGAAATAAATAAGCTCACTCTCTGAAATAAGCTGCTCATTTCCGTTGGGATGAAGCGTGATTTCGAGCTGACATTGCTTTTTTAAAAACAGTATATAATTTTTGATTTCCTTTATAAAATTATCCATAAAATGCACCTTTTTATAGTTTTTGTTCACTAAAACGATGGAAGGGGGCCTAATTTTGTGCTATGATTATACTATAATAATGTGGAGGTGTCAATATGAAATATACTTTGGAAATAACAAATGAAAGAAATTACGATGTAATAGTTGTAGGTTCAGGACCTGCCGGTATGGCTGCTGCGATAATGGCGGGAAGAAACGGAATGAAAACCCTGCTTATCGAAAGCGGGGGAAGAGTTGGCGGCATTGCAACCTCAGGTATGATGAGCCACTTCGCCGGAACGGTTGGTAACAAGTTATACCACGAAGTTCTTGAAAGGGCGGCAGAAAAGAATTATTTTGCCCCCGGAGTAAAGACTCCCGAGATAGATCCTGAGTTTTTGACGATTACCTATATTGAAATGCTTGAAGAATCAAAGGTTGACACTTTGCTTTACACAACATTCTGCGATGTGGTTATGGAGGATAAAAAGATAAAAGGAATCATCTGCCACAGCAAGGACGGCTTTTCGGCATTTTATTCAAATGTTGTGATAGATGCATCGGGCGATGGGGATGTGGCATATAAGTGCGGTGCAGAATTTATCAAGGGAAGAGAAGAAGACGGAAAAATGCAGCCTGCAACCCTTATGTTCAAGGTTGGCGGAGTGGATATGGAAAGAGCAGTTTTTCCCGAATCCTTCGAAACATTGGTTCCGACAGAAAAAGGTGAGCTTCAGGCTCTTGCAAAGGAAAAACTGCCTCATCCTGCAGGCCATGTGCTTCTTTATAAATCACCGATTCCCGGAATTGTCACCTGCAATATGACAAACATAACTGGTGTTGACGGAACAAAGGCGGAAGATCTTACAAAAGCGGAATTTGCCTGCCGCAAGCAGCTTCCCGCGATAGTGGAATTTTTAAGAGAATATGTTCCCGGCTATGAAAAGTGCTATATCATAGGAAGCGCTTCTCTTATAGGAGTTCGTGAAACCAGACACTTTGAAGGCGTGAAGAAAATTACGGCGGAGGAAATTTCAAAGGCTCACCAGCATGAAGACTTCGTTGTGTTTGATGCACACTTTAATTTCGACGTACATAATATCACCGGTTCAGGTCTTGATGAAACCGGAAGTCAAAGGAATTTTACTCAAGCAAAGGGGTATACAATCCCTTACGGATGCCTTGTTCCGAAAGAAATTGACGGGCTTTTGCTTTCCGGAAGAAACATTTCGGGAACCCATATGGCACATTCAAATTTCAGAGTAATGCCTATATGTATGGGAATGGGCGAGGCGGCAGGAATTGCGGCAGCTCTTGCCATAAAGCAGAACAAAGAGCTTCGAGATATTGATGTAAAAGATATTCAGAATAAGTTATAATATGGCCCGGTAATCCCCGCATCTTCAGTATAAAGATGCGGGGGGATTTATTTTGAATGGTAAAATAATAGATGATTTTTGTTAAAAAATTCCGAAAAACACGAATATAATTTCTGATTCCTCAATATTGGAGCGGGTTTGTTTCTAAAAGTTAACTTTTTGTATCGTTTTATGGGTTTAAATTTTTATATAAGCTTGCTATAATATTGTTGTGCAAAAAGATATTGGGTAAAGAAAAAGGAGGTCTATTATGAAAAAGAAAATTTATTTGCTTTTGACATTTGTGCTTATGAGCATCAGTGTCATTGGCGCAAATGCCGAAGGTGAAGTGGCTCAGATAGGCGATGTTAAATATGCAACTGTTGCAGAGGCTTTTGCCGCTGTAGGAGACGGGGAAACCATTGAGCTTTTGTCCGATGCTTCTTTTGACAACGTGGTAGCATATAACGGTACAGAAATGAGCTTTACTTTAGACGGTAACGGAAATACGCTTACGGCAACGGAATCAATAGCCGGCTGGGATGGAGGCCCTCAGGGAAGCATAAGAGTGCTTACTGCCCATATCACAGTGCAGGATATAACATTAACTCAGACAAATCCTGATGCAAAAGGCTTTTTCGAAGTGAGAAATAATTTAGGAAGCGGAAAAAGCAGTTTGACAGTAGGGGACAATGTTACATTTTCTGCAACGGGCGGTACGGCAATACAGTGCAGCAAGGCCCAGTCTAACAGACCGGAGCTTATCATAAGCGGAAGCAATGTTTCAATTGAAGGTTACAGCACGGGTATTGATGCAGCTAATGCGGATATAACCGTATCGGGAGACGTTACAATTACAGCAGGTGGTACTCCTGCAAACGGAATCCGCGTGGAAGAAGGTACGCTTACTGCCGAAGACGGAACGCTTGCGATTTCCGGATTTGCAAACGGAATCTTGCTTGATAATTCATTGTCAGAGGTTTCTTTAGGGGCAGGTACAACAATTAAAGATTGTACCGGCGAAGGCAGCGAAGCCAACATAGGCATCTATGTTAAAGCGGGTATCTTGAATTTCGGCGGAACAATTGAAAACTGTCTCCAGGGTATAAGAACATACGGAACGGTTAATATGACTGACGGTGAAATTTCAGGCTGTAACACCAGAGGTATCAGCATAGCAAGCGGAACTGTAAATGTTTCCGGCGGAACAATTGAAGGATGTGCTGAGGGAATAAATATCTGGGGCGGAAAAATTGAATTCTTAGACGGAACGGTTTCAGCTTGCACAGGAAACGGAATACATTTTAATAGTTCCGGTGCATCAGGAACAATAGAGGGCGGAGTAATTGAAAACTGCAACTATGGTATAAGAATTACGTCAGGAACTGTCAGCATGACTGACGGTGAAATTTCCGGTTGTACAGCAGGAGGTATCGGTATGGCAGGCGGAGCATTAGATGTTTCCGGCGGAACAATTAATGGATGTAAAGACGGAATAAACACATGGGGAGCCAGTGAAATTAATTTTTCCGGCGGAACGATTTCAGATTGCACAGGAAACGGAATACTTTTTAATAATTCCAATGCAGTAGGAACGATAGAGGGCGGAGTAATTTCAGGCTGTGCTACAGGTATCAACATAAATACAACAAAAGTTACCATGAGCGGAAGTCCTGTTATTACAGAGAATACAACAAATGTATGGCTTCCCGCAGCGGGAAAAATTACCCTTGAAGGCGAATTTACAGGCAATATAAGAATC
>JAZSAR010000275.1:0-6733 GCA_045601965.1 Clostridia bacterium | reverse complement strand
GTGCCGAGGAGTTTTACGCGGCATTCCCTGAGGATTCCTTTTTTCTCAAGCTGCATTGCAAGGTTAAGGCCGGTCTGTCCGCCGATTCCGGGAACGATTGCATCGGGTCTTTCAAATCTTAAAATCTTTGCGATATATTCAAGAGTCAACGGCTCCATATATACCTTGTCCGCAATTGAAGTATCGGTCATTATTGTTGCGGGGTTCGAGTTACAGAGTACAACCTCATACCCCTCTTCCTTAAGTGCCAAGCACGCCTGGGTTCCCGCATAGTCAAACTCAGCCGCCTGACCGATTACGATGGGGCCGGATCCTATTATAAGTACCTTTTTAATATCAGTTCTCTTTGCCATAATCACGCCTCCGTTACATCATATACAATTTTTCCGTCACAAACTGTCATTATACACTTTCCCGTAAGAGTCCATCCCTCAAAGGGTGTTGCCTTTCCGAGAGATAAAAATTCTTTGCTGTCAACTTTGTATTCACTATCTAAATCCCACACCGTAAAATCATTTCCCGTATCTATACCGAAACGCTTTTTGGGATTTATCGCCATAAGCTCGATAAGCTTTTCCAAGGTTATAACACCTTTTTTAACAAGGTGAGTATAAAGAACGGAAAACGCCGTTTCAAGGCCCACTATACCAAAGGAGCTTCCGGAAAGGCCTTTGCTCTTTTCTTCATCAGAGTGAGGTGCATGGTCGGTTGCAATCATATCAATCGTACCGTCCTTTATGCCCTCGATTAACGCAAGGCGGTCTTCCTTTCCGCGAAGGGGCGGATTCATCTTGAATCTTCCCTCTTCCTTAAGGTCAGCATCGTCCATCACAAGGTAGTGAGGTCCTGTCTCGCATGTTACGGGAAGGCCTTCCTTTTTAGCCTGCCTTATAAGTTCAACACTTTCCTTTGCTGAAATGTGGCATACGTGATAATCGCATCCCGTTTCCCTTACAAGAGCAATATCTCTTTCAATCTGCTTGTATTCGCTTTCAGAGCAGATGCCTTTATGACCGTGCATCTTTGCATATTCTCCGTCATGGATATATCCACCGAAAAGTAAGTCATTTACCTCGCAATGTGCCGCAATAATCTTTCCTTCCGCCTTTGCAATCTTCATTGCTTCCCTCATCATATCGTCTGACTGCACGCCGCGACCGTCATCCGAAAAGGCGATTACGTCTTTTGCCATTCCCTTCACATCGGAAAGAACCTCGCCCTTTTCTCCTACCGTTATTGCACCGTAGGGATATACCTTGATTTTTGCGCTGTCTTTAATTATGTCTGTCTGCTTTTTGAGATTCTCCACGCTGTCCGGCACAGGATTTAAGTTAGGCATAGTGCAGCAGGCAGTATAACCGCCTTTTGCTGCCGCCATCGACCCCGTCAAAACCGTTTCTTTATAAGAAAAACCCGGCTCACGAAAATGCACATGCACATCGCAAAAACCGGGAAAAACAACATAAGAAGGAGAAATATCACAAAGCGCCGCCTGGGACAAAAACTGCATAGCGACACTTTTACACTTTTCTGTCATTCCGATATAATTCGCCATACACTTTTTTTCCATTTAGCATCCTCCTTTCAAATTATAACAAAAAGTCTCACCGGATATACGGCAAGAACAAACATACAAAAAGGCTGATGCAGATTTTTTCTGCACCTTTCAAGGTATTTTTCATCTTGCCGATATCTCTGTATCGTCTTAAAGATTAATTTGATTAATTATAACACAAACTCGCTTTTTTGTCAACAAAAAACAGCCACATTTTCTTAATAAGATATTAATAAAAATTTTAAGTGACAAACCTACTTTTTTGTGATATAATATTATATGATATTAAAATGTAAGGAGTGTGTGTATGAAAAGAAAATTTTTATCCTGCCTTCTGGCGGTTTTTATATCCTTATCTTTTGTGTTTCCCGTCTTTTCTTCAGAGCTTTATCCCGATATGTTTTTGGTCGGACACACATCTTTATTGATTCCGGAAGTTGACAAATCCGAGTATAACTATACCGCATGCTATTTATCTGCCGACGGCTCACTCATCCCTACAGAAGATGTAACAATTGACGTGTCCGAATTGCCTGACGGAGTAACCTTCGACATCGGTACAGGGATAGCTACGGTATACGACTATGCTGAAGAGGGTGATTCTTTCACCGTTACAATAACCCCTCCCTCATCCCAGCCAAAACTTCATATAAAAAAATATACTTTAACACTTAATTACAACCATCTTATCAATGGCGACTTCACATCTTACCCTTCGGGAGACGGATGGGATACAAGAAACAGTTCCCCTTTTTCTCTTAAAAACGGTACGCTCACCTTTGATATAAACGAAGAAACAAATGCAACATATCTTCTCACTCAGGAAAATAAAATCCCGATGGATGGCGACACCCTTTATGAATGCTCCTTTGATATTAAAACCTTCGGACTCACCGATCCTATCGAGGAACTTTCACTCCATTCGGAAATCATAGGCGAATCAGCAGTATGCTACGTAGATAACCCACATTACCCGGAGTGGACAAGCATTAACATTCCAATAAGATGTGACGATAGCGGAAACTTTCTTTTCTCTCTGGCAATCACCCCTGAAAATGCCGCTCTTTCAATATCCATAAAAAACCTTACACTGAAAAAGGCTTATGAGCGTCCATCTTCAATTTATGCTTCCATTCCGCAATCCTTCAGCGTTCCCAAAACAGAATTTGCCACAACTCCGCTCAACATACTGGTGCTGGATCAGGAAGGTGAAGCTATAACAGCAGATATATCTTATGAAATTTCTCCCCGGACAGAAGAAGTAAAAATCGAAAACGAGATACTTACTGTTACAAATAAGGCTGTTCCCGGAGAATATACAGCAAAAGCATATCTCACAAGAAATCCCGGCATATACCATGAATTTACAATCAGAATAACAGAGTCCGGAATTGACAACGGCGATTTCGAATCTGACCATAGCGAAAATTCCTGGATAGCATCGGGAGACGGCGAATATTCCATCGTCAAAGATAACCGTAATTCCTATGCCGCTTTCACACCGAATAATATCGTCGGTGTAATGTATAACAACGCTTTCGTTTCTTTTGAAGCACAACAGAGCTATGTCTTTAAGGCTGATTTGAAAACAAAATACTCCGACTCCGAAGTTTTCGTAACTTTCATAATTGAGGATAAAGATAATCCCGATAACCTTATCTTATGCGCATACTTCGATCCTGATACATCATGGAACACATACAAAGCAGTTTTTACCCCGGAAGATGATATCAACGGAAGGTTCATTGTTGCCACAAACATTCCGGAAGGCAGCGACGATCAGATTCTCTATCTTGACAACATTGAAGTTGTCCCCGCAATAATATCTGCAGAGAATGTAAAAATCAGAGGTACAGCTCAAAGAGGCAAAACTTTAAAGGGCACATTCGATTTCCTTAACAACTTCGATGGCGAAAGTGCCACTGTAACAAACTGGGCTCTTGCTCCCTCCTCTGAAGGTCCCTATACAACATTAAGCTATTCAAATGTACCGGAAATCGAAATAACAGAAGATATGGAGGGGTTTTATATAAGATTTGAAGTTACGCCGATTTCTTTAACTGCAGGCATCGTAGGCGAAACCGTATACTCAGCTCCTTTAAAAGTTCAGAAAAAGCGACCGAATATAACCTTTGAAGACTCGGATGATGAAAATAATAATTCCGTTACGCCTGAAGAAGAAAAAACACCTCTCAAAGATAATCCCGCTTTCATCACCCCTTTGAAAATTGTTCAGACAGAAATTCCAAACCCCTTTACAGACACAGTAGGTCATTGGGCAGAAAATGACATCGCTCTGCTCTCCGGCGCAGGTGTTGCAGCAGGATATTCAGATAATACTTTCGCCCCCGAAAAGCAGGTCTCCCGAGCAGAATTCTGCGCTTTCCTTATGAGAAGCTTAGGACTTGAAGGCGGCATATATTCCGGTATTTATTCCGACGTATCCCCTCAATCCTGGTATGCCGGAGTAATCCAGACAATGTATAACTGCAAAATAATTTCCGGAATCGACGAAAATAATTTTGCACCCAATGCACCGATAACCCGGGAACAGCTTGTATCATTACTCATAAGGGCATATAATCTTGTAAAAACCGATTCTCATATAGTTACAGCAAATCTTCCCTGGAGTGATTGTGACAAAATCTCTCCCTACGCCTTAACCGATATAACAAAGGCGTATTCCTTAGGCCTTATATCAGGAGATTCAGAGGGAATGCTTAATCCTCAGGCTCCTGCAACAAGAGCAGAAGCGATTACCCTGTTAACAAGATTTTTATCTGCAATCTAACAAAACACGCCACCCATCCGACGGATGGGTGCTATTTTTTAAGCAACAGTATTATTGTAAAACTCGGAGTTTGCACCAAGCTTTACAGGTTTATTTCCTCCTGTTATCATATTGTCATAAACCCGATTAAAATCAGCATTTCCGCCCTCCGATATGCTTTTTCCGGAGGGCATTGTTATTTTGCAGTTTTTAACCGTACAGCCCGGATTAACCAGATAAATTGCAGGAGTGGAGCCCATCGATTCAGTTGCCGTAAGGGTTAGCCCGTCAATAACGCCGTTTTCTTTCAATCCGATTATAT
Source organism: Clostridia bacterium (assembly GCA_045601965.1). Taxonomy (GTDB): domain Bacteria; phylum Bacillota; class Clostridia; order CAKSNL01; family HGM11501; genus HGM11501. Next base: position 2,086 of record JAZSAR010000275.1, on the reverse strand, counting down.
TTCTGTTAACGGAACAATTGCTTATCTGAGAGGCTCCCACAACAGCATAATAACCTGTAATTTCTTCCATATAGACAGTAGTGTCAATTACTTGCGATACGCCGCTTATTCCCACCTTATTTTTTATATTCTGCATTGTAACATTCTTCAAAATACAAGAGCCGCCTTTTGCATACTGCAGCACCGAAGGCACATCTTTATACACCAATCCGCTGTCGTTTATTGCTATATTTTCAAAAAGCGATTCCGTTCCCGCATTCCACAATGCATATCCTCCCATGTTATTAAGCGTCGCATTTTTAACAACGGCAGATTTAGAAGCTCTTATTTCAATGCCCTTTTCTAATGCCTTTGAAATCACGGTATTATTGATTACAATATTCGTATTATTGCTTCCTTCAACCACTATTCCCGAAGTTACATCACCGATACGGTTTTTCTCAAAAAGAACGGTATCTTTTGCCCCTTTTCCACTTAATTTTATTCCCGTATCGCATCCGATAATTGTATTGTTGCTTATTTTTAAATTGCTGATAGTTCCGTTCGGAGCCCCTATATTAAATCCGTTTCCATGCACGTTTTTCACACTGTTATCATAAATATATATATTCTTCACCGGTGTAGTAAGAGCTTCTACCGCAATACCGAAGTTAGTTTTCCCCTCAATTGTTCCTTCTATCGTGTTATATCTTATAGTAACATTATCACATCCGTCTCCGACAGAGATTGCGCCTCCGCTCCCTCCTGCTCCGGGGCTTCCCTCCACCACATTATTTTCAATCAGAGAATTTTTACAGTATACCATATCTATGGCTTCATCGCCTACGTTTTTGACCTTGCAATTTTTTATTGTGGCATTTATGGTATACTGAATATCAAAACCATGGGTTTCTTCTTTCTGCCCGTGTTCTTCAAGGGTGTGGGCATGTCCTACCGGATTTGTATCAAGAACCCCAAGGTCTTTGATTGTTATATTTTTAAGATACTCATCTTCTGTTGCCGGAACATTTTTTGGCATTATTCTGATTGCCACCCAGGAGCCCGATGTTTTCCATTCATCAAGATAAACAATCGTAGATTTATCTGCACCGTCTCCCCTTACTGTAAGTCTTTCACTTCCGGGAGGAAGTGCGATATACATACCGCCTTCCAAAAGTCCGTATTCTCCTTCCGGAAAATATACTGTTGCCGGAAGATTATTTGCCGCAAACTTGAATGCTGTTAAAATAGCAAGCTCATCGTCGCTTTTTCCATCTCCCACAGCTCCGAATTTTTTCACGTTAACCACCAATGATTTCGGTCTCTCATTGTTTTTTGCCTCAATCCCGTTATTTATCATAACGGCAACATCCCCGCGGCTTACCGCAAAACTTTTCGCGCCGTGTGCACCGCTTAATATTCCGTTTTCCTCCGCAACCACAATATAAGGTCTTGACCAATTATTACTGTCAGGTACCACCAGGTCCCCTAAGCCCAAAGCGCAGACTATCATTTTAACCGCTTCTTCAAACATAACTGTATCTTCCGGGCGGAATTTTCCGTTCCCGTCACCGTTTATGATTTTTTCTCCCGAAGCCACACCAATATACCCCCGTGCCCAATGACCATCGGTAACATCCTCAAAGGTTGTACTGCCCATATAGCTTCCGGCTTCTTCCGCCTTGCCGATAACTCTGCATACGATAACCGCCATTTCAGCCCTGGTAACAAATTTACCGGGACCAAATGTGCCGTCCGGATAGCCGGAAATAATTCCTGCTTCACTAAGCTTTTCTGCCGCTTCGGCAAAATAGTCTTCCGCTCTCACATCGGAAAACACACTTTTTTCTTCCGCAGCTCCTATCTTCATAAATCCTGCAAGCATAATAACTATCATAAAAATGCTTATAATTTTTTTCATTTACGGCTCACCCTTTCCGTTTTTACTGAGAATTATTATACTACCTGCAGAGTTTCTTGTCAACTTCCGCGCTTTTTCCGCCTTATTATATTGTAGCACAAAAAACTTGACACAGCTTATTTTTTATGCTATAATACTCTTCGAATTAAATAAAAAGCGATGAAGGAAAGAGTAGTAAATTTAAGC
>JAZSAR010000274.1:0-16214 GCA_045601965.1 Clostridia bacterium | reverse complement strand
TGCAATTTCTGTGCGTTCAAGTAAGGGGATTTGTCTTTCAAGCTCGTTTGATACCTTTTCAGCCAAATCCTTACTGTCAGTAACCAAAACTGCAGATGCGAGCTTGTCGTGCTCTGCCTGTGAAAGAAGGTCTGCCGCAACGCATACCGGATCAGATGCACCGTCAGCCACAATCAGTATTTCGCTGGGGCCTGCAATCATATCGATTGATACCATACCGAATACCTGCTTTTTAGCCTCTGCAACAAAGGCATTTCCGGGGCCCACTATTTTGTCAACCTTGGGCACAGACTCTGTTCCGTAGGCAAGTGCAGCAATTGCCTGCGCTCCGCCCACCTTTATAATTTTATCAACGCCCGCAACATATGCCGCCGCAAGTATTACGGGATTTACCTTTCCGTCCTTACCGGGAGGTGTTACCATAACCACCTCGGGGCAGCCTGCGATTTTCGCAGGGATGGAATCCATTAAAACGGTGGAAGGATATGCAGCCGTACCGCCGGGCACATAAAGTCCTGCCCTGTCAACGGGGATGATTTTCTGTCCCATTACGATTCCCGGCTCGTCATTTATGATAAAGCTTGTTCTTTTCTGCTTTTCGTGGAAATTTCTTATGTTTGCTGCGGCTTTTTCAAGAACCTTTATAAATTCGCTCTCAACCGATGCTACCGCTTCCTTTATTTCTTCTTCCGTAACAATCAGCGATGAAAGAACTGCTCCGTCAAATTTTTCGGTATACTCAAAAAGTGCCTTGTCGCCGTTTTTTCTTACATTATTTATTATATCTGAAACAATGGCGGTAACATCCACCTTAGGTTCCACTCTTGCAAAAATCTCCGATGCCGGAACCTCTCCGTATTTCATTATCTTAATCATTTTTTCTGCCCTCCGCTGTCTGTATTTTAAGCGATGTAATAACCTTTTCCATCAAATCGCCCTTGAACTTGAAGCTTGACTTATTTGCAATAAGCCTTGCGCTTATGGGAACGATTTCTTCCTTTACCTCAAGGTCGTTTTCCTTTAAGGTTGTGCCCGTTTCAACGATATCCACGATTACATCCGACAAGGATAAAATCGGAGCAATTTCAATTGAGCCGTTTAAGTGAATTATGTCGATATCTCTTCCCTTTGCCGCATAGTAAGCCTTTGTGATATTGGAAAACTTTGTAGCAACCCTTAAGGGGCGCTCGGTGTTTTCCCTGAAATCACGTTTTGCGGCAACAGCCATACGGCATTTTCCGATATCAAGGTCTAAAAGCTCATAAACCTCAGGCTCGTATTCAAGCAGAATATCCTTTCCGGCAACGCCGATATCAGCCGCTCCACGCTCAACATAAATTGCAACGTCCGAGGGCATTACCCAAAAATTTCTTACGCACTTTTCCTCGTTTTCAAAAATCAGTTTTCTGTTCTGTTCTTTTATTGAGGGACAGGGAAAACCCGCTTTTTCAAACATATCATAAACCTTTTCGCCAAGTCTTCCTTTCGGAAGCGCAACATTAAGCACGGTTTTCAATGATTTCAACCCCTCTCTCATTCATTTTAAGAAGCTTGTTATATCTTAAATCAGCAGGAACTTCTTTAAGCGCCATTGCACTTTTTCCGTCGGCGGTAAAAAGCTTTACCGTGTCGGAAAGTGCTTTCATATCGCAGTTGTCATCGTATAAAATAACCGTATCCACATCGAAAGCCGTTTCGCCTTCGGAAAGGGCGTAAAGAGAGTCAAGATATATGGCAAAGCCTATCGCCTCGCTTTTTTTGCCCATCTTCTTCATAAGCTTGTCATACTGACCGCCGGACAAAATGCCAGTCGCAATTCCATTTATAAAGCCCTTGAAAACAAAGCCGTTATAGTAGTTCATATCATTTATAACTGAAAAGTCTATATTGATTTTTCCGCCGAGACCTGCCTCGGAAAGCGCCATGGTAATTTTCTTAAGTCTTAAAAGTGCTTCGGTTTCTTCGCCGAGAATTTCAGTTAATGCCGGCAAAACATCAGACGGTGCACCGTATAAGGATACAAGCTTCATAAGGGCCGAGCCGTCGATTCCTTCTTTTTTACATATCTCACCGATTCCGTGAGAGTTCTTTTCACCGATACATTTAAGCAAGTCTTTTTCAATCGATGCCGAAACTCCCATTTTTAAGAGAACATCCGATATGACAGTAAGGTTTGATATATCAAGCACAAAATCCTCAGAAATTGTTTTAAGGCTCATTGCCGCAAGGTAAATAACCTCATAAATCGAATAATCGTCGGAATTTCCGATGCACTCAAGACCGAGCTGCATTATTTCCTTAAAAGCGTGACTTCCCTTTGAAACCCTGTATACGTTTTCGTTGTAATAGAGCTTCTGCACATTGTTGTCATCCTTGCTGTTTTTTATGATTGACAAGGTTACGTCGGGCTTTAACGCCATTAATTTTCCGTCGGTATCGGTAAAAGTAATGATATGGTCAGAAATTAAAAAATCCTTGTTCCTTACATATAAATCATATTCCTCAAACTTACTCATTCTGTAGCGGGAATATCCGTATTTGGAATAGAGACTGCGAAGGGCGAACACCGCCTTTTCGTCATTTCTTAAAACAGAATCATCAATCTTCATTATTATGCCCCCTTATTTATCCTCTTCTGACAGCTTTTCAAGCATTTTTCTGTAGCCGCCGCTTCCGTATACAAGGCAACGGTTAACACGGCTTATGGTTGTGGTGCTTGCACCTGTTTCCTTTGATATATCCTGATAGCTTTTTCCTTTTTTAAGCTCCATAGCCACAGTAAGCCTCAGGCACATATCCTGAATTTCCTTTACGGTACATATATCCTCAAAAAATTCCTTACACTCATCTTCGTTCTCAAGCATAAGTATTGCCTTAAAAAGCTTGCCGGCTGATTCAAAATAACCGTTGTTCATAAATTAACCTCGCTTTCGTTTTATCACTTTACCATAGTAACACGACAGAGTGATAAAGTCAACACTTTTTTATATATTTGTATCATTTTAACAAAACGAATGTAAATCTCACTTTTTTTCTTTACTTTTTAACAACTATCTATTATAATATCCCTATACACCTTGCAGGACAGAATTTAATTTTCCCTTAAGGGAGAAAGGACTTCATATGAATATTATTATAGTAGGTGCAGGAAAGGTAGGCTTAAAGCTTGCCGAAAAACTGAGTCAGGAAAATGAACATGACATAACTTTAATAGATTTAAAATATCAGAACATTGAGCACGCCGTTAACCAGCATGATGTTATGGGCGTTACAGGCGATGCCATAAGCCAGGAAACATTAAAAGAAGCAGGCATTGAAAAAGCAGACTTACTCATTGCCGTAACAGGTAATGATGAGCTTAACCTGATTACCTGCCTCATCGCAAAAAAATGCGGTCATTTGAAAACTATAGCAAGAATAAGGCGTCCCGAATACAACAAGGACATTCATCTTATAAGGGAAGATTTAGGCCTTGCAATGGTTATAAATCCGGAGCAGGCGGCGGCCCACGAAATGGCGAGAGTTTTGCGTTTTCCGTCTGCCATTCAGATTGATACCTTCTCAAAAGGAAGAGTTGAAATCTTAAAATTCCGTATTCACGAGGATTCTCCCCTTGACAATATGCGTATTGCGGATTTAACTCCGAAGCTTAACTGCGACATCCTTGTATGCGGAGTTGAGCGCAATGACGAAGCCTTTATTCCCGGCGGTGATTTCGTCCTTAAGGAAGGCGACTATATAAGCATAGTTTCCTCTGTTTCAAACGGCGCTTATTTCTTTAAGAAAATCGGCATCAAAACTTCAAGTGTAAAAGATACCATCATTGTAGGCGGCGGTGACACGGCATATTATCTTGCCAACCGCTTAATACAGACCGGTATTTCCGTAAAAATTATTGAACAGGACGAAAAGCGCTGCGATGAGCTTTTTCAGCTCCTGCCTAAAGCAACTATAATAAACGGCGACGGTACCGATAAGACCACATTACTTGAAGCAGGACTTGAATATGCAGAGTCCTTCGTTGCTCTCACAAATATAGACGAAGAAAACGTGCTTCTTTCTCTTTATGCCAAAAGCAAGGATATCAAAAAAATCGTAACCAAGGTTAATCGTATTGAATACGATAATGTATTGAATTCCCTTGAGCTTGACTCGATTTTCTACCCCAAAAACATAACCGCAGAATATATCTTAAGATTTGTCCGTGCAAGAAACCAGTCAAGAAGCTCAAACATTGAGACGGTACACCTTATTCTTGACGGCAAAGCCGAAGCACTGGAATTCAGAATAAAAAAAGACTCTCCCATTTCGGATATTCCTATCATGAAGCTTCATCTCAAACCCAATATATTAATCGCCTGCATAACCCGCGGCGGTCAGATCATCATTCCCAGAGGTCATGACATAATCAAAGAAGGAGATTCCGTTATTATCGTGACAACCGAAACAGGCTTCGCCGATATTACGGACATTCTCCAGTAGAGGATAAATTATGAATCGCAAAATTATATTTTACACACTGGGCACCGTGCTTTATATTGAAGCTATATTTATGCTTCTTCCGATAATCTGCTCCATAGCCTATAAGGAGCCGTATATTTTAGGTTCTTTTGCCATTTCGGCATTACTTTGCACTTTGACAGGGGTGCTTTTCACAGTCAAGCCTCCTGACAACAAGGCAATGTTTGCCAAAGAAGGCTATATAACGGTTGCACTTTCATGGATTTTAATAAGTCTTTTCGGATGCCTCCCCTTTATTATTTCGGGATATATTCCGAATTTCATTGATGCTTTTTTTGAAACCGTATCCGGATTCACAACAACAGGTGCATCCATTCTTTCCGATGTGGAAGCTCTTCCGAAAAGTCTTTTGTTCTGGAGAAGCTTTACCCACTGGATAGGCGGTATGGGAGTTCTGGTTTTTCTTGTTGCCATCCTCCCCCTTTTCGGCGGAACAAATCTTAATCTCATAAAAGCAGAAAGCCCCGGTCCCTCTGTTTCAAAGCTTGTTCCCAAGGTTAAGTCCACAGCGAAAATTTTGTATACCATTTATATTGCAATGACGCTTTTAATGATTGTGCTTCTCTTATTCGGCGGAATGAATTTATTTGAAGCACTGACCACAGCTTTCGGTACAGCCGGCACCGGCGGCTTCGGAATTAAAAATTCAAGCCTTGCCGGTTATTCTCCCTACATTCAGAATGTAGTTACCATTTTTATGATATTTTTCGGAATAGACTTTTCTATTTATTATCTTATACTTATGAAAAAGTTTTCCGCCGTGCTTAAATCCAACGAAGTAAGAACATATCTTTTAATCATTCTTTCTTCAATTCTTGTAATCGGATTTAATATAAGACATCTTTTCCCATCTGTTTCTGAAGCACTTCACCACAGCAGCTTTCAGGTTGCATCCATCATCACGACAACCGGCTTTGCAACTGCAGATTTTGACCTGTGGCCTTCTCTTTCAAAAACAATACTTGTAGTGCTTATGTTTATCGGTGCCTGCGCCGGAAGCACAGGCGGCGGAATGAAGGTTTCCAGAATAATAATTCTGTTCAAGAGTATTATAAAAGAAATCAAAATTCTTGCTCATCCGAAAAGTACAATTAAAATCACAATGAACGGCAGACCTGTTGAACACGAAACCGTTCGCTCCGTAAACGTATTCACAGTGGCTTATCTTTCAATCTTTGTGCTTGCCCTTCTTCTGATAAGTCTTGACAATTTTGATTTCACCACTAACTTTACAGCAGTTGCGGCAACCATAAACAACATAGGTCCCGGTCTATCCAAAGTAGGCCCCACAATGAATTTTTCAGAATTTTCATCCTTTTCAAAGCTTGTCCTGTCAGCAGCAATGCTTATCGGACGACTTGAAATTTTCCCGATGCTTATGCTTTTCTCCCCCGCAACATGGAAAAAATAAAAAAAGTAAACCGCCTGAAGGGCGGTTTACTTTTTTTATTTAAGTTCTGCGCACAATGGATAGTGGTCAGAAAGGAAAATTCCGTTTTCCTCATCATCCCATACGGTTAATTTTTCAAATTCGGTTTTAAGATTATCGCTTAAATAAATGTAGTCTATTTTTGCTTCACTCTGTCTTCCGAAGTCGTGGAAGGTAAAAGGAAGCCCCTTTGTCACATCTCCCATACCGGGGAAGTTTTCGCAAAGCTTAATGGTTTCTTCCTTTTCCGATGCATTGAAATCGCCAAGGATAACAAAATCCATCCCGTTTTTTTCATTTAAGGATTTTACGGTATCAAGCACCATTTTCATTCCCATAGCACGAACTTCGGCAGTTTTCTCATCAAGATGCACGTTGAAAACCCTTATCATTCTGCCGTCGGACTTTCTTCTTACGGTTGTGATATTAAGTGTTCTGGGGCAAGGACTCTGACCGGGGAATTTGCTCTCCGGCTCATAAGGATCGGGGCCTATCCAGAGAACTTCATTTCCCACAAGCTGAAGGGTTGATGTTTTAATTGCTGTGAAAACGCCTTCGGAATTATAGTTCTTAGTCCTTCCGTGGCCGGTTATTATGTATTCGGGGAAAACCCTCTGCATAAATTCCAAGGATTCCGGTACCATTTCCTGAAATGCGATAATGTCGGGCATTTCCTTTTTCACCTTGTCGTAAATCATCCCTGCCCTGTTTATAAAGCTGTTTATGCCGTCGCCTCTGTAACGGTAACGGATATTGAATGTTACTATATTAAAAGACATAAAAAACCTCCTGCATAACTTATTTTCTGTAATTATAACCCTGCATCAATTCCGTGTCAAGCAACACTTTTTATGCAGATTCAAGTATACTCCAAAAAAATGTAATTGTCAAGACGATAGTCTTGACAAACCGGCCCCTAACCGCTAAAATATCAGTATATTCAACAAGGAGGCATAAATATGATTAAAACATTTTCTATAACTGATTTCGGCGCTGTTCCGGGCATCGATTTATTGCAGACAGAAAAAATCCAGGCGGCAATTGACGAGTGCTTCTTACAGGGCGGCGGCGAGGTAATAATCCCCGAAGGTGTATTTATGACGGGCTCAATCCGCCTCCGCTCAGATGTAACCTTACATTTACTGGAAAACGCCTGCCTTAAGGGCTCAAGGAACCCCGAGGATTATTACTCCTCATACATAAATGACAAAATTGAGCCTCTGCCCGAAGAATGGATTACAGACGGGATCTGGAACCGCTTTGGTCCGGGCTGGACAAGGGACTACCGCTTTATGCGCCTTCCCGGAAGCCGTTGGAATCACGGCCTTATAAAGGCAATAAACGCAGAAAACATTGCCATAATCGGCGAAGAAGGAAGCATAATTGCCGGAAGCCACTGCTTTGATGAAAAGGGCGAAGAAGAATACCGCGGTCCTCACCTTATAAATATGTTCTACTGCAAAAACGTAAGCTTTTGTGGCTACACGGCAAAGGACAGCGCAAACTGGGCACATGCCATATATTATTCCGAAAACATAACAATGAAAAATGTAACCGTTTTAGCAGGACACGACGGAATACACGCGACTGTATGCCGTAATATAATAATAGAAGACTCAGAGTTTTATACAGGCGATGACTGTGTGGCAGGCTTTGGCAACCTTAATGTTCTTGTCAAAAACTGCGTTCTTAACTCCGCCTGCAGCGCTCTTCGTTTCGGAGGCACAAATGCGTTAATTGAAGACTGTCATATGTATGGCCCCTGCCGTTATTTATTCCGCGGCTGCTTAACGCCTGAGGAAAAGAGATCAGGCATAAAGCCCGAGCTTTCCGGCCACAGAAACAATATGCTTTCTGCATTTACTTATTATTCCGACTTTTCCGTGGAAGTCCCCTACACTCCGGGAAACATTATAATAAAGGATTGCAGAATAGACTATGCCGACCGCTTCCTTCATTTCAATTTCTCCGGAAACGAGCCCTGGCAGCGAAACCGTCCGCTGACTTCCGTTATCTTTGAAAACATCACCGCAACGGATATTTCAATGCCTCTTACCGCTTACGGAGATAGTGACAATAAAATAGATATCGTTTTCAAAAACGTCTCTATTTCCATGAGAGAAGGTTTTTCCGATGTCCCCTTATTCCATATAGGAAATTTCAAGAAGCTGACACTCGAAAACTTTACGGTTGAAAACACAACTGCCCCCTGTCTGGTACGCACCTGGACGGATGATACTGTTGAACTTATAAACGTAAAATCCCCCATAAAGGAGGAAGACCTCGTTAAAAAAGCTGAGGTTGAATTTTCCGCAAGGCCAATATAAATTTCAGAAACAGCAAGAAAATTTCTTGCTGTTTTTCTTTTTTGATGAATAAAAAGTCTCTTTGTGAATAAAGCTTGTCAAGTCCCTCCTCTAAATAAAGGCTTTTTACTTTATATGACATTTTTTTCCGTAAACGGCTCTGTTATAGGCTTTCAAAAGTTTTCCACAACCCCGTAATTTACCCTTGTTTTAGATGTGGAAAAAGTGGAAAAACTTGTTGATAACTGCAAAATCGGGGCTTTCAGCGGTGGATAATACACATATAAAAATATATTTAGATTATTTTTAGATTATGTATTTATTACTCATTTCTAAATTATTATTCACGTTTACCATTTTTTTACAAAAGTTGTTTTTCGCAAATTTCAGTTTGTTTTTGCTATTGTATTTTCACACACATTATGCTATACTTCAATCTGATAAAATATAAAAGAAGGTTTTTCCGTGAAGATAAATACCACGATAACAAAAAAGGAATATTATAAGGAAATCACTTCCCTGGCTCTCCCCGCTTTTTTAGAAAAGCTTCTGCTTACTCTCGTGGGACTCGTGTCCACCATTGTAATAGGAAAGGCGGTGGGAAGTGAGGCTATGTCTTCATTAACCGTTGCCACCACCATTACCGACATACTGCAGAGTGTTTTTATAGGCTTTGGGTTTGGTGCTTCAATTATTATTGCAAGAGACGAAAGTCATAAAAAAGCTTTTACCAACAAAGCAACCTTAAATTCCATATACTTAAATGCCGCCTTCGGTCTTTTACTGGGGCTTTTATGCATGATATTCTTAAAAGCTCTATTGGGCTTTATGTTTTCATCAAAGACGGCATCTGTTACAAGCGGCGCTGTTTCCTATCTTTATATGATCCTCCCCTTTTCCGCAGTTGCATCGGTTGATGTTGCAATATCCTCCTGCTTCCGCGGTGCCCACGATGCCAAAACTCCCTTTTACGTTACTGCGGCGGTAAATGCGATAAACGCCATCTGCTGTGTTGTCTTTATAGGTTTTCTCAAAATGGGAATAAAGGGTGCCGCCGTTTCCTATATCATATCAACGCTTATAGGCTGCGCTGTACGAATTTCTCTTTTGTTTAATAAAAAGTCCGTAATACATCTTGAAGGCTTTCACCGCCCTGATTTTCTTCTTATAAAGCGAATACTTAATGCATCATTGGCATCAACCCTTCAGGCTTTCTTTATAAACTTTGCCTTTTTAGGTCTTCAGGCGGTTACATCGTTAATCAGTGCCGTTGCAATGGCAGGTTATCAGATTGCAAACAATATCTTAAAGCTTACCTACTGCATCACCCACGGCATCGAGGCGGCGCAGATTACCCTTGTAGGTAACGCCCTATCTGAAAGTAACAAGGAAAAAGCAAGGCTTTATTCCTACAAGTTGCTTAACACATCGGAAGCAGTTTGCTTTATATGGGCTGTTATTATGTTTGTTTTCGCCCGTCTTTTCGCTTCTCTTTTCGTAGGCTCCGGCGACGCGCCAACCCTTGATGCGGCAACCAATCTTCTTCGCATATTGTGCTTTACCGTTCCCTTTACCACCTATTATCAGAGCAGTCAGGGAACACTTAAGGTAGGCGGAGAAACAGCAGCACTTATATTATCAAGTATTTTAGGACCCTGGGCGATAAGAATTCCCCTTGCCTACATATTGATTACCACAATAGAAAGCGGAACTCTATGGGGTGCTCTTGAAGACTTCTTTTCGGAAGTTCCGTTTTTATACCCAATTGCAGAATCGGTTTTCACAAACGGAATAACGGGACTTATCACCGGTCTTTTTGCAGACTACATAATGAGGACCATCGTCCACGCCTATAAGCTTCACAAGGAAAAATGGCTTTATAATACGCTGTAAAAAAACCTTGGAATCACTTTGTGATTCCAAGGTTTTTTCTGTATTCACTGGGAGAAATCCCTTCGACTTCCTTAAAATTGCGGTTAAAGCTGGCAAGGGAGGAAAAGCCCGATTGCAGGGCCACATCAACCATTGAAACTTTTTTTACATTTTTTGAAATAAGCTCTTTTGCAAAATTTATCCTGTAAGAGGAAAGCAGTCTCCTGAAATTCATATTTGTAACGGTGTGAAGTGTATAAGAAAGGTATTTTTCGTTATAGCCAAGCTTTTTTGCCATATCACAAAGGGTTATGTCATCACGGAAATTATCAGAAATAAAGTTTATTGCCCCCTGAATAAGATCCCCGTTTCCTGTTTTCTTTTTAGCCCAGGTAATGTTTTTTTCGGCATCTCCCAATGCTTCATAGAGAAAGGAAGCAATGCTTAAATAATCTTTATGCTTTATCGTTAAAAGCTTTTCTGTCCAAAGTGCCCTGTCACTTACCTTATATACAGGATTTTCGGGAAGGTCATCCCCTATCTTTTCAAAGAATATCGGGATAAAGTCATTTGAAAAAATAGCTCCGCACACAGAATTTCCGCTTTCGTTTATGTATTCATGGATACGGTGAGGAAGCACGATCACCGCTTCCCCACTTTTGACATCATATCTTTCGCCATCCATCTTAACCGTCAGACATCCTGATTTAACATAAACAATTTCCGTATTATTGTGAAGATGCGCCGCCATCGAATAGTTTTCGTGAGAAGAACTCCAGAAATGATATTTCCTGCCTGAATTCTGATTCTGATATACTATCATATTTAATCCGCCTTTATAAAAAATCAAACCTTTTCCACGTTTTTACACTTAAAACCTAACTTTTTGATTATATTATATCGTTTTTTTATTAGAATGTCAATTGCATTTGTGCTATACTTAAGTTATAGTATGAAAAAACACTTAAGGAGGAATAAATTTGAAAAAACTACTTGCTTTACTACTGGTTTTCCTTATGATCACTCCCTTAATATCCTTTGCGGAAGGAAGAGAGTATATAGCATCCGACGTGACAATAAACGAAGGACTTAAAATATCGGGAAATCAGCTTACCCATTTAAAGAGAGGAGAATATTTCGGAATCAAGGGCGTTGACCTTACCGGAATAAATTCCATCACCCTTCTTGTGACATCAAGGACACTGGCAAACGGCGAAACTATCGTTATAAAAGCAGATGACCACCTTTCAGGTAAGGTTCTTGGAACAATCACCATAACAGGTGACCACGAAAGCGAGTATCTTACAACATCTGTTTCAGAAATAAGCGGTGTCCACGATGTTTACTTTAAGGGGCTTTACGGAAGAGACAACTATGCAATGGATGTATTTATCGAAAAAATTATCTTTTCCGAGGATGAATATAAAAGATCAGATCCCAAAAACGAGCAGGTGCCGGATTCTTCCGTGAAGGATTTTTATCTTGACACCTGGGTTGCCACCGACTCTATGGGGCGAAAAGTTGCAGACTATGCTGAGGCAGGTCCCGTCAAGGAAGGCACAAGGCATCTTGGTGTATTATACTGGAACTGGTTTGGCAGAGGCGATGAGGAAGTCGGCATTCTTGAGCATTTAAGAGATGCCCACCCCGATGCGATGGATGATTTCTATCATCCCGCCTGGATAAAGGGTGCACCCTACTGGTGGAGTGAGCCGGTATTCGGCACCTATAATTCCCATGATTACTGGGTTTACCGCAAGCACGCCGAAATGCTTTCAATGGCTGATGTTGATGTAATACTTTTTGACTACTCAAACTCAGGCATAGTATATTCCGACGCCGTTGAGATTCTTGCAAAAGCCTTCCGGGATGCAAAAAGAGCGGGCGTAAAGGTTCCTAAGATAACGGGAATGTACGCAATAGGCGACGATTCCGAAAACAATATCAAAAGCTTATCTGCCACCTATCACATTTTCTTTACGGAAAACGACTATTCCGACCTCTGGTACTATATGGACGGAAAGCCTATGGTATACACCTACAACAATGTTATGCGTTCTGCCCAGAAGGGAGATACCTATGAAGCAGAGCTTACCAAAACCTTATCGGAATTCTTTACATACAGAAAGAGCAGCTCAAGAAACGTATATACTCCCGTACCCGACGGCTCGGATTATGAGGACGAAACCTGGTTCTGGCTTGAAAACTTCCCTCAGCCTGTAAGAGGCACAACCGAAAACGGCAGACCTGCCTTTGTCGTTGTAGGTGCCGCAATCAATCAGTCCACCATTTACGGTACGGGCATAACCGGAGTTTTGTCCGATCCCTATTCCAAGGGCAGAGGCTTTTCCGAAGTTTTCGGAGAGGACTATTCCGAAAACGGAAAGAGAATGGGATATTTCTTCCGCGAGCAGGCAGCTTTGGCTCTTAGTGCCGATCCCGAATTTATACTTGTTGACGGCTGGAACGAATGGCGTGCAACAAGATTTTCCTCCTACGGAGTTTTCTCGGGCGGAAACATTTTCGTTGACAGCTTTGACTCGGAAAACAGCCGTGACTTTGAGCCTTCGAAAGGCCCTCTTAAGGATGACTATTTCAATCTTTTAGTCGATTTTTCAAGAAAATACAAAGGCGTGCGTCCCGCTCCCGTAGCTGTTGGTGCAAAGACCATTGATATGACGGGAGATGCAACCCAGTGGAACACCGTAGGACCCACCTTCTACAATTTTGACCAAAGCTATGAGCGTGATTCCTTGGGATACTATGCTCAGGGAACTACTGAACAGGTTCGTTATACCACAAAAGTTCCCAATGCCATAATGACAGCAAAGGCTTCCTTCGATGACGATAACATATACTTCCTTGCAAAGACCAAGGATGCCGTAAAGGATTCCGAAGGACATATGAACCTTTATATCAATACCGACAGAAACTATGCTACAGGCTGGGAAGGCTACGACTATGCCGTAAACCTTTCGGGCAAGGGTGTAATTTCAAAATTTGAAACTTCTGCATTCAGCCCCGAGACAATCGGAAATGCAGTATACAAGGAAGATGTAAATTACATTATGATTTCTCTTCCGAGAGCTTTAATCGGAGAAACAGACAAAATTGAGCTTGAATTCAAGTGGACGGACGGAATTAAAAATGAGGGTGACCTTTTAAGCTTCTATGAGACCGGCTCCTGTGCTCCCTACGGCCGCTTTAACTATCTTTTCACGGAAATTGAAGAAACTACACTTTCTGCCGATGAAAGAAGCGCACTTAAGGGCACAACAATCCTTAAAGCAAATGCCGACGAAATGATTGTTTCAGGTGCTAAAATGAAGATTTACGAGCCCGATTTACGAGTTAAGGCATACGAAGCAGAGGGCACCCTTTATGTGCCCGGCGATTCACTCCTTGAAATTTTAGGTTACGGAAGAAGCAAGGTTGAATACGATCCTTCCTATAACAGCTATTTCATTTATTATTATGAAATGAACGATGCTCTTAACGAAGTTACAACAAACCGCTTTTTAATGAGTGAGCTTAATTCAAAGAATGTATATGTTGACGGAAAGACACTTTCTTTAAGCGCTCCCATAACATCAAAGGACGGAATAATCTATGTTCCCCTTTCCATTTTATCTGAAGCCTTTGGCTTTACCGTAGCAAGCCGGGGGGACGGAATTTATACTGTTTCAAAGAATGAGGCTGACTTAAATCTTGTAAATGCCGTTTCGGCACATCTTAATTAAAGGAGGCGAAGATTATGAAAAAAGCAATATCTGTTATCCTCACATTTATAATGGTTTTATCGTTATTCGCAGTTTCATCCTTCGCCGAGGGTGATATGCCCGATACCACCACAACGGCTACGGCAAAGGAAGGACAGTCCCCCATTATGTCAATTACAGGCCTTCCCACTCTTGACAGAACAAACTGGACAGTTACTGTAAGCACCACCCGTCCCCGCTGTGCCGAAAGATTGCTTGACGGTGACGACAAAAGCTTCTGGCATTCAAATTATATTGATGAAGGCGGCGTAATCATAGCCAGGGACGAAGCCCCTTACACTCTGGAATTCACCTTTCCAGAGGCAAGTGACCTTTCAGGCTTCATCCTTATCCCCCGTCCCGACGGAACAACAGGAAAAATAATCTCCCTTTATTTTGAAGCCTCGGATACTGAATACGGAGAATTTGAAAGAATCACGGAAGACATCACCTTAGGAGCCCACAACAAGGAAATAATTCTTCCCTCAAACATTAAGGCAAGAAGGATTAAAATGACCATCTTAGAGGGCGACAAGGGCTACGGCACACTTGCTGAATTTTATGCAATAAGTGCCGACAGCAAAAAGGACGTTGCCTCCTACATCGAAGTATTAAAGGGCGAAGTAACCCTTCCCGTTGACAAAACCGTAACAGGAAAGGCAGCCGACAATCAGACGCCTGTCAATGCTCTTAACGGTCTTTCCTCTGTGGACAGAACCGGATGGATTGTAAAGGTTGATTCTGCCCGCCCCAACACCGCCGAAAGAATGCTTGACGGAGATAAGTCAACCTACTGGCATTCCAACTTTGAAACCGCAAACGAAGCTGTTGTTTCAGCCGACGAAGCGCCTTTCACCCTTGAATTTATTCTTCCGGAGGCAACGGAAATTTCAGGCTTTATAATGTTTCCGAGAACAGACCTCAATATAGGAAGAATAGCCTCCGCTTACTTTGAAGTTGCCGAAAGCGACACATCGGAATATTTCAGAATTACCGACGAGATTTCCTTTGAAACCAGCGCAAATCAGCAGGAAGTGGTTTTCGCCTCCAACATAAAGGTTAAAAAGATTAAAATGACCATAACCAACGGAAGTGGCGGCAAGGGAACACTTGCTGAGTTTTACGCCATTGAAAAGAGCGATGATTACAACACCGTAAGCTTTGAAGAATTCCTTGAAAACGAAAAGAAAAACAAGCTGTATGTTGTTGATAAATCATCCGTCAAGGTTGAGTGCGACTATCCCATTTGGTCAACCAACAACATTGCCAAGGTTACAGACGGTCTTACTACAAGTATATGGCAGACAGTCTCATTTGACGAGCCTTATGCTCCTCCGATTTTGGTCGATTTCGGAAAAGTTCAGAAAATTGTGAGAATGGACTACACTCCACGTCAGACGGAGGACTATGACGGCTTCTGGTATACCTACGATGTTTTCGGGAGTATTGACGGAGAGACCTGGTTTGACGTTAAAACCAATGTAAATAACGAAAAGAGCCTCCTTACCCACTCCCTCATATTCGATGAAGAAATAAGCGTAAGATATCTCGAAATCAACGTAACAAAATTTCACAACAGAAGAGTTTCCTGTGCAGAGCTTACCTTCTATCAGACAAGGGAAGCCTATGAAGCATCCGGCGTCGGAGCCTTCGGAAACTATGAGCTTACAATAGGCGAAAAATCAATATCAATAGAAAAAAGCGGAAATATCACCGAAAAGGAAATTGATGTAGCCCCCTTCATTGTGGGCGGCACAACCCTTATTCCCTTACGCGGTCTGCTTGAAGAAATGGGCGCCGAAATTTCCTGGGACGGCGAAAAGAGCGAGGTTACCATAAAGGCACAGAACAAGGAAATCAGGCTTCAGATATGGAACAAGCGCGTATATGTTAAGGATAACCGCTACGGAAATATTATGTATACCCTTTTAACCTACCCCGTAATAAAGGACTCCCGTACATTTATCCCCTTAAGATTTGTATCCGAGCAGCTTGGCTATAACGTAGAGTGGATCGGAGAAACGCAGACAATTAAAATAAGCGCTCCCGAAGAATAAAAAAATATGCTGAACCAAAGGTTCAGCATATTTTTTATTTAAGTTCAAGGTGAGCTTCTCTTTTTTCTTCATCAAAGCTTACTTCTCCGAAAAGAGATAAGTCTCTGAAATATACGTGGGTGTAGCCCTCTGCGTTGAAGGATTCTTTGTTTTCGTCGTCAACGTATTCTTCTATATCCGTTGACAGTACATCGGAAATATAGCTTCCGACCTGTTTGTGTGTTTATTCGCTTTCATATGAAGAAGTTATCTCCCCTCCCTTGTATGAAAC
>JAZSAR010000273.1:0-28967 GCA_045601965.1 Clostridia bacterium | reverse complement strand
CCAACAAATAATATTATAAATGAAAAAAAGCCCTTTGTCAAGTATTTTTTCTTCTTAAAAGCCTAATTTATACAAAAAAAGAACCACCCGTCGGGTGGTTCTTTTAATTTTAATTATTCAGCTACGAAGCCTTCAACGTACTTTTCGTTGAATTCAAGAGCACGAGCCTTTAAGCTTTCTGTGTTCTCCTGAATGTGAGTAGCAACTGCCTTACCCTTGTCAACGATATCGCTTCTGAATGTACCACCGATTGCAAATGCACCGGAATAGAATATTCTGGGAAGGTAGTAAGCGTGCTCCATGTTCTCCTGGAAGAGAGCCCAGTCTTCTTCAGTCATGTTAGCTGCATAGTTTTCAGAGCAAAGCTGGCTCTTCATATCTGTCATGTAGCAAGCAAGCATGAATGCGCAGGGAAGCTTATCTTCAGCTACACCAAGGGGGAAGAGGAAGTGAGAGTCTGTAAGATATACACCAAGCTCACCGTCTTCGTTGGGATAGTGGATGTATCTGATAACGTCTGTTGTTTCCTGGGTAAGCTCATCCTTGATAAGGTTGGGCATAACTTCGTCACGCATGATGGAGTTTCTCTGAGATACAAATCCGCCACCCTTGATGTGGTACTGAGAATCTGTAAGAAGAGATGCCCAGTAGTTAAGCCATTCAACGTTCTCGGGGCTGTCATATGTAATCTTAACTTCACCTGTCTCTAAGTTCCAGTCGCACATGTACTTGGAACCAACGTGAGGTCTTGTAAAGGAGCTTCTGGAAGGAGCGTTTAATGCAGCTGCCTTAGCGTTAAGCTCTTTATAAGCGTCCATTGTCCAGTTGCCTTCAGCATAATACTCGTGAGGTGTCTTTAAGCCAAGTTCCTTCATCCATGTTTCGTTGTATGCAAGATAAAGAACTTCCTGCATGGGAAGAGAGCTTACTCCGTAGAGCTCGCCGAGCCATCTTGTACCTTCAACAGTGATTTCGTCGATCATGTCGTTGTTTGCATAGTCAACATATTCTGTGATAGGTGTGTAAAGGCCTTCTGCGAAGTTTAAGGGGAATACGGAAATACCGAAGCAGTACTGGATTTCCCAGGGATCGCCTGCTACAATACCTGCAACAAGGTCTTCACCCATACCGTCGCCGCCGCCAACCTGGAATGTAACGGTTGTGCCGTATTCTTCAGTGAACTTTTCTGCGCCTGCAGCAAATTCATAGTTTAAGGGATCGTCATTGAAAAGTCTGTAGCCTGCTACACGAATTTCCATGTCTGCCCAATCTTCTGTGTTGAATGTCACCTTACCGCAACCAACGAGTGCTGCACAAAGAGAGAGACATACAACAAGTGCCAATAATTTCTTTGCCATGATTTTTTCCTCCAATAATTTTTTATTTCCCTCTCGGGATAGGTATCTGACAAAAAACAGACACCCAGTTAGCATATATTATATACTAAAAAAGCTTTTTGGTCAAGTACTTTTTTTCTTTTACATGATAAACCCGAAAATGAGACATGCAAGAGGAGCAAATATAAGTGCAGGAAGATAATCCGCCACCTTTATTTTCGTAATTCCCAGCATGTTTAAGCCCAGCGCAACGATTAAAAGACCGCCGGCGCAAATCATGGTTGCCGACATTTCCTCTGTAAGATATGCGGAAATTACCCCCGACAAAAGAGCAATTGCCCCCTGATAAATGAAAAGCAGAATTGATGATAGCATAACGCCGATGCCAAGGCTTACCGTAAGCATGGATGCGGAAATCATGTCAAGCACGGACTTTGTGAACAAAATGGAGTTATCTCCCTGTCCTGCGCTGATGGAGCCCGTTACTGCCATAGCGCCCACGCAGAATAAAAGCCCTGCCGTTACAAAGCCCTCGGCAATTGAGGTTTTGCCGTTTTTATCGTGAAAAGCACCTTCTGCCCACTCGCCAAGCTTTTCCAGGTTTCCCGAAATATTTAAGATTGTGCCGCATATTGCGCCAATTACCATTCCGAAAATTAATGCAAGGTCGTTTGTTCCGCCCTTTATCACATTGGAAATGCCTATGTATACCACACATAGAGCAACCCCCGTCATTATGGAGTCGGAAAATTTTTTCGGAAGCCCTTTTCTGAACAAAAGACCTATTAAACTTCCTATTATAACTGTTATACTGTTTACCAATACGCCAATCATTTTTGCCATCTCCTTATAAAGATAACTTATTTTACCCCCAACTTTAATATTTGTCAACAAAAAAGGATTTTTCTTGATTTTCTTAAAGCGAGGTGGTATACTTATTTCATTAAATTATAAGGACTGATTTTTTTGAGAATGAGAAAGCGTGCTCATTTAGAGGAGCGTATTGAAGTTTTATCGCCTTTAATGGTTTATACAAAGGAAGAAATCGATTCTTTCCGTGACGGAAAGGCGATTTATCTTGAAATCGGCTGTGGCAAGGGTAAGTTTATAAGGGAATGTGCCGCCATTGACAAAGAAATCCCCCATCTTGCGGTGGAGCATTATGACAATGTGGCAATTCTTGCGGCGGAAGCCGCTGAACGGGAGGGCCTTACAAACATCCGTTTTTCCTTTTCCGACATTGAAAAGCTGGACGGGGAGATTACCGAAGGAAGCGTAAAAAGAATTTATCTTAATTTTTCCGACCCCTGGCCCAAAAAGAAGCAGGCAAAGCGCCGCCTTACCCACCCAAACTTTCTTAAATTGTATAAAAAATGGCTTTCCGACGACGGGGAAATATTCTTTAAGACCGACAATGAAAAGCTTTTCGAGTTTTCCTTAAATTCCTTTTGCTCAGAGGATTTTATTTTATCAAATATAACCTTTGACTTACACGGAAGCGACTTTGAAGGAAACATTATGACAGAGTATGAAACAAAATTTGCCGAAGAAGGCAAAAACATTTTCCGATTGGAAGCAAGAAAAAGGCTGTGATTTCACAGCCTTTTTCTTATTTAATTTCCGAAAACAATTTTTCAATATCGTCCTTTTTGGGTGGAAGCGTTCCCTCCGAAAGGCAGGCGGCGCTGCCGGATGAAACGGCAAGGGAAACCGCTTCTTTTTTACTTAAGCCTTTGTCTATGCCGGCAATAAAGCCTGCAAGTGCGCTGTCCCCTGCGCCGATGGTGGAAAGTGGCGTAATTTCCGGTGCCTTTACCATAAAGCTTTCGCCGCAGCCTGAATAATAAATTCCCTTATCGCCAAGGCTTATTAAAACATTTTCAATCCCCATATCGTTAAGGCGCTTTGCCGAGGCGGAAATTTCTTCCTCCCTTCCCGCAAAAAGAGCTTTTATCTCCTCTTCGTTGGGCTTTATCAAGAAGGGCTTTAATGCTTCAAGGTCAGCTAAATCAAAGCTGTTTGAGTCAAGGGCTATTAACGCCCCGGCTTTTTTTATTTTAAGCAAAAATTCAATTATTTCTTCTTTTTTAAGTCCCTTCGGGCATCTGCCTGCGAAAACAACGATGCTTTTTTCTGAAAGAAGGGGAATAAGCTTTCTTTCAATATCCCGCAAAATGTCGGCACTTAAAAAAAAGTTATCAAGGCTTATCCTTGTTTCTTTTCCGCATTTCGGATGAATTGTGATGTTTTCTCTTATTCTTCCTTCAATTTCAATTACCGTAAGCTCAAGCTCCGGAAGCTCTTTTAAGAATTCCGCGCTGTTTTCACTTCCCAAAACCGCAAAGGCTCTGTTTTCTATGCCCATAACAGAAAGCGCCTTTGATACGTTTATGCCCTTGCCGCCTGCGGATTTTACGGCTTTTTTCACATAGTTTTCATGCTCTGCCAGAAACTCATCCATTTCATAATGCAAATCAAAGGCAGGATTTAATGTAAGTGTATAAATCATGTTGTCGCTCCTTAACAGCTTTTTTTCACAAGGTATCCGTTAACCGAATCCGCCGCGCGGAAGCCGTCGGATATGGCATCAATCACCGTATAGCTTGAACCGTCCCGCACCGCGCCTGCGGCATAAACCCCCTCTGCCGAGGTGGAAAGGTCGCCTCCTACGATAACCGCACCGTCGTCGGTCATCCTGATGCTGCCAAGAAGCACATCGGTATCCGGCTCCGGCATGGGCGCAACGAAAATTGCATCCACGGGCACCACCTTAAATTCCGTGGTTACACGGTTTATAATGGTCATTGCCTCAAGGAAGAACATTCCTTCCTCCGCATTGGCAATCAGGGTTTCGGGGCAGAAAGTGATATTTTTTGCCCGCCTTAACTCATCCACATATTTTTTTGATGCAAAAAGGTTTTTTGTGGGAGAAATAAGGTAAACTTCCTTACAGATTTCACTTAAGATAAGGGCGTCGGAAAGTGCCGCATTTCCGTTTCCGAAAACCGCAACGGTTTTTCCCGATACAACATCCCCCTCTTTTTCGGCGGAATGAAAAATTCCCATTCCTGAAAGGCCACGCTCGTTGGTAAGGCCGATTTCCCTCTGCCTTATGCCGTTTGCAAGAATAACCGCGGCAGAAGTGTATTCACCTCTGTCCGTTACAACGTGCTTTACGGGAGCGGTGAAATCCATGGAAGTAACCCTTTCATGAAGGATTTTTACGCCTCGGCTTCTTACCGCCTCTTCCAGAAGGTCAGTAAGCTTTTCTCCGGATATTCCCTCGGGGAAGCCGGGATAGTCATAAATAGTTCCCGCTTTTACAGCTTTTCCCCCTGTATATACAGCCTCAAGAATAAGCACGGAAAGCCCGTGGTCGCTGCACTTTTTAGCCGCCGACATACCTGCAATGCCGCCACCTATTACACAAACATCAAAATCTCCCATAAGAGCACCTTCTTTTCCTGATTTCCCCTTATTTTAGCACAAAACCTCATCATAAGTCAACATTGCCTTTTCAATGGCGGGGAAAAGCTTTTCTTCGATGGACAAGAGCTGGTCTTCAGGCAGGGGATTTTTGCCCCGCCCCACTTCAACTGTAAAGCCGGGGCGGGAAAATTTATGGGTAAACCAGTCCTTCATACCGCCGAAGGACGCAGTTCCCGAAGGCTCGGCTATGCTGTAGCCCGCCTCTTTTGCCATTGCCTCGGCGATACTTTCGCTGCCTTTTGGGTAAACGCCGCGAAAGCCGTGATAAATCTCCTCTCCCTGGGCGTGAAGGCAAATTACCATATCGAAATTTTCCTTTTTTACTAAATTTACCACCGCCCGGCTTTCCGGTTCGCTTTCCGGGTATGCTCCGCCAAAAACGCCCTCGGACTTAAAGGCGGCATCGTAATTATGATTAAGGTCCACGCCGTTGGCGTTTTTCCGCCAGACGCGGTATAAATCCTTCCAGCCGTTGAGTCTTCTTATGCGCTCGTAGGTCTCGGTGTTTTTAGGGAGCAACCCCTGACAGATTGCCACCCCGTCGGGATTTACCATTGGCAGGACATATATGCTCCAGTTTTTCACCTTATCTTTTATATAATCGTGAAAATCCAGCGCAATTTCCGCCGTTATGTATTCATTTCCGTGGTGCGTGGCATTGATGAAAAGCTTTCTTTTGCCGCCTCCCACCTTGTAATAGTAAAGCTCCCTGCCCCATACGCTTTTTCCCGCCGAAGCAAAGTCTTTTTCCGATATACGCTTTAAAAGTTTTTCGTAGGTAAGCATAAAACCGCCCTTTCTTTTTAAATTTTTAATTTTTGTATTGAAGATTTTAAAAATCTGTGCTATCATATATTATATGTAACTATTTTTATTTTAAGAACCGGGAAAGAAAGGTATTATTATGGCAGGTTATTCACTTCAGGGAACCCAGGTGGTGTGCCTTCCCTGCGAATTTGTTGACTACTGCATGAAGGATGCAAATCCCACATACATTGCAGTATACATATATGGTTTCAGGCAGTGCTTTTCAAAAAATCCCAAGGGCAAGGTTGCCGATGTTGCCAATGCACTGGGGATTTTAGAAAGCGATGTTGTCCGCGCATGGCAATACTGGGAAAAAAAGGGAGTTGTTTCCCTTTCATATAATTCGGAATCCGATGCTACGGACTTTTCCGTTACTTTTTCAGACCTTTCCTCCTTCGGAGAAGGTGCAAAGGAAACGATAGAGGAAGATAAAAAAGCGACAAAGCCCGCTTATAAATTAAGTGACGTCACATCCTCCAAGGATAAGGACAGGGCACTATCCGAAATGTATACCCATGCTGAAGCACTTTTGTCAAAACCCCTTACACAAAACGACATTTTAACTTTATACAGCCTTTATGACTGGCTGGGAATGCCCGTTGAAGTTATACTTATGATAATTGAGCACGCGGTGTCTCTCGGTAAAAAGTCCATGAGATATATAGAAACCATCGCCCTTTCATGGAGCGAAAACGGAATTACCACAGCCGAGGCGGCAACAGAATACTTATCCTCCTTTGAAAAGGCAGGAAAAATGAAACGTAGATTTAAAAAGTTACTCGGCATCTCCGGCAGAGACTTAACGGAAACCGAGGCAGGCTTACTTGCATCATGGAGCGAAACCCTTGGCTTTTCCGACGAAATGATTCGCCTTGCTTATGAAAAAACCGTTATGCAGACAGGTAAGGCTTCCTTTAACTATATGAACGCCATATTAAAAGACTGGGCGGAAAAAGGCATAAGAACGCCGGAAGCTACGGAAAAGGAAGAAAAGATAAAAAAAGAGCTTAATATAAGACAGCCCAAAACGAAATTTTCTTCATATTCCCAGGAGGGAAGTTATTCCGATGACGAGCTTGAGGCGCTTATAAAGAAAAGCAGCGTTAAAGTAGAGGGGGAATAATATGGCATACGATAAAAATATTGCCGCAACCGTTGCCGAAGCTTTTGCAAAGAAAAAGCAGGCAAGAGAAGAGCTTATTGAAAAAAGAAGGCTTGAGCTGTATAGAGAAATCCCCACCCTTAAGGCGCTGGAGGACGAAATTGCCTCTGTCAGCTTTAAAACATTCTTAAAAGTGGCGGACGGGTTTGATGCAGAAAAAGCGGCAACGGCAATAAAGGAAGAAGTTACCGCCTTAACCGAAAAGAGGGACAAGCTCATAATTTCCGCAGGATACGACAAGAACTACTTAAATCCTTCCTATGACTGTCCCTTATGTAAGGACGAGGGCTTTTTGGACAATTCCTACTGTAACTGCTTCAGAAAAGAGCTTATAAAGCTTACCTTTGCAGAATCAAACCTTGCATCTCTTTCAAACAGCTCCTTTGATGATTTTTCACTTTCCTGGTATTCGGATAAGGCGGAAAACGGCGAGATAAGCCCCCGTGAAAACATGGAAAAGGTGCTTTCAGAGTGCATTAAGTTTTCGGAAAACTTTGAAACCACAAAGGACAATCTGCTCCTTACAGGCCCTTCCGGGCTTGGTAAAACCTTTTTGTCATCCTGCATCGCATCAAAGCTTATAAATCAAGGCGTAAACGTAATTTATCAGAGCTCCAGCGTGATTTTCTCCCTGCTTGACAGAGTGAAATTCGGAAAAAACGCGACAGAGTCTGACTTATACACCGCAGAAAGGCTTCTTGATGCGGAACTTCTTATCTTAGATGACCTTGGCACGGAATTTATAACGGAATTTTCCGTTTCTGAGCTTTTCAGGATTTTGAACACCCGTATTTTAACCGGCAAAAAAACAGTGATAAACACAAATTTATCATTAGCTGACCTTAAAAAGATTTATTCCGAGCGAATTTTATCACGAATAATCGGAAACTTTGTAATATTAAAATTTTACGGAAAAGACATCCGTTTTCTTAAAAAAATGTAATTAATATGAGGAGGTAATATTATGGCACTTAAAACTTTGGCATACGACTTTGGTGCAAGCTCAGGTCGTGCAATCTTAGCCGAATATGACGGCAAAAAGGTATCCTTAACCGAAACCCACCGTTTTTCAAACGATTTAGTTGGTATCGGCAACAACCTTTACTGGGATATCTTAAGACTGTTCTTTGAAATTAAGACAGGTATCAACAAGACAGCAACAGAGGGACACAAGGACATCGCTTCCATCGGTATCGACACCTGGGGCGTTGACTACGGTCTTCTTGATAAACAGGGAAGACTTCTTGCAAACCCCTTTAACTACAGAGATCCTCGTACATTCCCCTACTTTGACAACATCGAAAAGTATGTAAGCAAGGACGAAATATACAGCCAGACCGGTATTCAGTTTGTAAACTTCAACACAATTTATCAGCTTCTTGCAGATAAATATTCCGGTTCTCCCGCCCTTGAAAATGCCGAGACAATGCTTATGATTCCCGACCTTTTCAATTACTTCCTAACGGGCGAAAAGGTAACAGAATACACAATCGCATCAACAAGCCAGCTTTACAACTCCAAGACAGACGACTGGGCTTGGCCTTTAATTGAAAAATTAGGTCTTCCCAAAAAGATATTCACAAATGTAATCCATCCCGGTCAGATGATGGGTAAGGTTCTTCCAAATATCGCTGAAGAGCTTGGTATTCCTTCAGTTCCCGTTGCGGCAGTTGCATCTCACGATACAGCCTCCGCAGTTGCGGCAGTTCCCGCAGAAAAGGGCGAAAGCTATGCGTACATCAGCTGCGGAACCTGGTCACTTCTTGGCGCAGAAACAGATTCTCCCATCATAAACGAGCTTTCTGCAAAGCACAACTTCACAAACGAAGGCGGTATCAATAAGACAATCCGCTTCCTTAAGAACATTATGGGACTCTGGATTATCCAGGAAAGCCGCCGTCAGTGGAAGAGAGAAGGTCTTCAGCTTTCCTTCGACGATATGGAAACAGCAGCTTGGAATGCACCTGCTTTCAAGAGCTTTATCGACCCCGACGCTCAGGAATTTGCAACACCCGGTAATATGCCCCGTAGAATTGCAGAGTTCTGCAAGAAAACCGGTCAGGCAGTTCCCGAAGGCGTTGGCGAAATCACCCGCTGCATAGCACAGAGCCTTGCAATGAAGTATCGCTACTCCATCGAGTGCTTAGAGGAAATCTTAGGCCGTAAGATTGACACCGTTCACCTGGTGGGCGGCGGTATCAAGGATAAGATGATGTGCCAGTTTACAGCAAATGCAACAGGAAGAAGAGTTGTTGCAGGCCCCGTTGAGGCAACAAGTATGGGTAACATCGCATCTCAGCTTATTGCTCTTGGTGAAATCAAGACACTTGACGAAGCACGCCAGATAGTAAAAGCATCCTTCGAGCCTGCTTACTATGAGCCTCAGGATTTCGCTTCCTGGGATGCGGCATATGCTGACTTCTTAAAGGTTTTAGGTAAATAATTATCAAAAAAGAGCTGTGAAATTCACAGCTCTTTTATTTCGTCTAAGCTTACCTCTCTGCCAAGCTCCGCGCTTTTATAGAAGCAGTCAATGAGTGCCGCGGTGTTGATGGTTTCCTCGGGCTTTATCATTATTTCTTCCTTGCCGGAAAGTACATTTGCCATATGGTCTGCAAGGTAAAAATGGCCGGGGAAGGTTTCGTTTTCGTATTTCTGTTTATCGGGCATAAGTGAATTTAACTTATCTACCGCATCGCCTCTGCCATAAAACTTAAAGTCGGGAAGGGAAAGCCCCGCCTTATCGCCCGCCAGAGTAAAGCTTGATGCTTCCGGCAGGTTTGCCGCCCAGGCAACCTTGAAGTTTGCCCTTGCACCACTTTCGAATGCCACGCTTCCTGAGGCAAAATCCTCCACGTTGAATTCTTCCTTCTTAAGCGCCCTTACCTTATCAACTCCACCTAATGCTCCGGATTCCTTTTCTCCGCCCTCATAGTCGTCGGACAGGGCAAGGCGTGTTGCCGAAGTGCCCGAAACCGACTTTACCTTGGGATTTCCCATAAGCCAGAGAAGGGAATCTATCATATGAACGCCGATATCTAAAAATGCACCGCCGCCGGACTCTTCCTTTATGTGGAACTTACCCCAGAAGGGAACTCCCCGCTGTCTTATTCTTGAAAATTCGCCGTAGTAGATATCGCCCAATGCTCCCTCGTCAATAAGCCTTTTTGCCGTAAGCCTTTCGGGCAGAAATCGCATTGACTGGCAGGCAACAAGGTGACGGTTTGCTTTTTTCGCCGCATCGTACATCTCGATTGCATCCTTGTATGTGTAGGCAAGGGGCTTTTCGCATATAACGTGGGCACCCTTTGAAAGTGCCAGAAGAGTATATTCCTTATGGAATCGGTTTGGCACGCACACGGAAACCAGGTCGGGCTTTTCCTTTTCCAGCATTTCCTCCGCATCGCGGTAGCAGTTTTCTAAAGAAAACCGCTCCTTCGTTTCCTTTGCCGCGTCAAAATTCAAATCGGAAACCGCAGAAACCTTATAAAAATCGCTTCTGTTTAAGTAGGCGGGGATGTGCGCCTTGTTGGTAATCATCCCTGCGCTTATTATACAAACCTTAATTTTTTCCATTTTCACACTTCCTTTGTAAAACCAAGGGTTTCTTCGTCCGGTTTTGTGGCTCTGTATTCAAGACCTACATAACCTAAATAGGGGAGCGATGCTATTTTGGCGAGCACATTTTTATAATTTATCTCGCCTGTTCCGGGCTCATGGCGTCCGGGATTGTCCGCCACGTGGAAGTGACCTATTAAATCAATGTTTTCTTCAATTCTCTCAATTACGTTACCCTCGGTTTTCTGCTGATGGTAAATGTCGAAAAGAGCCTTTACGTTTTTGCTTCCGACACCCCTTAATATCTCAAAGAGTCTTCCCGAATCCGGCATAAAATAATTTTTGCGGTCATAGGCGTTAAGGGGCTCAACCACAAGGTGAATTCCTTCTTCTTCTGCCACCTTTGCCCCCTCTTTAAGGCATGTAAATACGTTTTCTTCCTGACGGGAAACATCCATTCCCTCGATGGTTTCACCAATTAATACGATAAGCCTGGGATTGCCGAGCTTTCGCACCACGGGTGCAGATTCTTTTATGGCAGCGCAAAATTCATCGCTTCTTCCTGCGTTTAAGATGCCTCTTGATAAATCATAGGAAAGCTTTTCATCCGTAACATCAATATTCATAACGGAAAGGGCAAGTCCGTTTTCCGTAAGAAGGCTTTTAACCTTATCTAAGTCCTTAGGAGACCATTTCCAGAACTCAACGGCAGAAAGCCCCGCTTTTTTAACTGATGAGAAGCGGTCGTAAAAGTCCAGATAGGAAAACATCATATCAATACAGCAGGAAAATTTCATAAAAAACACCTCGGTATCATTTTATAATACCGAGGCGGAAAAATCTATGTATAAAACGCTAAATTGTTTGTACAAAACAATCATTTTAAGCTTATTTTTTCAAATCTGAGGGATTAAAGCCCATGGATTTTTTGAACAACTTTGAAAAATAGGCGATATCCGGGATATTTACAAGCTCCGATGCCTCCGTTACGGTACATTCTCCGCTTGCAATAAGCTCATACGCCTTTTTTATCCTTAAATTATTTCTGTATTTTACGGGGCTTTCGCCCTTGTATTCCTTGAACAGCCTGCGGAAGGTACCCTCGCTGACGTGGCACATCTCTGCCAATTCCGATGGAGGAATATCTTTTAAGAAATTATTTTCAAGGTGCATTATTCCTTTGTAAATTGCACCGTATTTTGCCTTAAGCTCCGTTTTCATTTTGCCTACGGCAATGCTTTTTATAAGCTCGTAAGCCTTTTCCTTAAGACTTATCCTGTAGCCCAGAGCGCCGCTTTTCGATAATTCGTCCATTTCGGAAAAAAGCCTTATATAAAGGTTTTCGCTGTCTGACACCATTAAAACCACATCTTCTGCAAGGTTTACGGTTTCGCCCTTTATCTCAACATTGAAAAGCAGGGATTTATAAGACCCCACATCAAAAGCGCGCCACTCCGAATAGTAGGAGGTGTTGTTGGGAAGATAGACTATATCTCCCGCCGAGGCTTTTAGCTTAAGCTTTTTACGGTCGTCAAGATCGAAAAACAGCATTTCTCCCTTTTCGATGCAGAAAAGCCTTGAATAAAGCTTGTCTCCGCTTTTGCAGATGTAGGGAACAGGGGGAACGACTCGCTCTTCCTTTACAAGGAGCGCATTTCTTATATCAAAATCAAGATCTAAAAGCTCCGTTATATCCGTAATTTTCAAAAAATCACCTTCTTTATATTAAAAATTCTGTTTTTATCCGTAAAATCCTTTTTATTTGTTCGAAAAATACAAATTTAAATTCGTTTTATATATTGTAAAATATAGAAAATGGGTTTATTATAAATTTGTACTAAACATGAAAGGGTGTTTTTTATGGGTATTAAAGTAGGCGTTGTCGGAATAGGTACTTTTTCCGACGATTTTATAAGACTTTTCAAGATGCATCCCGATGTGGATGACGTTATTTTATGTGACCTTATCCCCGAGCGTGTGGAAAAGAGTCTGGCGAAGCACTCCCTCACAAAATCCTATCCCGATTTTGACGAGATGCTGAAGGACGAAACCATCGACTCCGTTGCGGTATTCACTCAGCGTCACCTTCACGGCCCCATGGTTGTAAAGGCATTAAAGGCGGGAAAGAATGTGTATTCCGCAGTTCCCATTGCCTGCGAAATTGACGAAATCAAAGAGGTTATCGAAACCGTTAAGGAAACACGCAAGATTTATATGATGGGCGAGACCTGCTACTATTATCCCTGTGCAATTTACTGCCGTAAAAAGTACAAGGAAGGCGGCTTCGGCAAGTTTGTGTACGGCGAAAGCCAGTATTACCACGATATTTCCGAGATGTATGCCGATTTCAAGCACTCCGCAGGAAGTGATGACTGGAGAAAGCCCGCAGGCATACCTCCTATGTTTTATCCCACACATTCCATTTCAATGCTTCTTTCCGCACTCCCCGAGGGTGAGCATATAACCAAGGTTTCCTGCTTTGGCTATGAGGATCACCACGAGGATGCAATCTATGGCGAGGGCAAAAACTACTGGGATAACCCCTTTTCCAACGAAACAGCACTTTTCAAGCTCTCCGGCGGCGGCGTTATCCGTATAAACGAGTTCAGAAGAGTGGGCATTAACAAGCCTTCAAGCTATATCACCGCATTTTACGGTCAGGAGGGCTCATACGAGTGCAGTGTTACACAGCACACCTTCCAGCGTGGTGCGGTAGCTCCCGACGGACCGAGAATTGAATATCTCGACGAAGTGGTTAACTGCTATAACTACATAAACGACAAAAAAGCAGGCACCATGGATATGACCAAGGACCCCTGCTCCGTAAGATATATTTTAGGCTATGCGCCGGTTCACGATGTAGAAAGACTTCCCGAATGTTACCATGATGAAAAGGCGTTTAACCACTTTAACTCCCATCCCTTCTTAGTTGATGACTTTGTTAAGGCGGTTGTAACAGGCAAGCTTCCTCCCAACAACGCCTGGGATGCGGCACGCTATATGATTCCGGGTTTAGTAGCCCACGAATCAACCTTAAAGGGCGGCGTTACTATGGATGTGCCGGACTTTGGTGATGCACCTTCCGACTGGGAAAGACTTTTTGACTAAGGCTCAACACTTTGTTAAGTATTTAACAATCTATAAAAATAATAAAAGGCAAGGAAAACCTTGCCTTTTTTCTATTAAAGAGTTCCAAACAATCTGTCGCCGGCATCACCAAGGCCGGGAACAATGTAGCAATGCTCGTTAAGCTTTTCATCCAGTGAGCCGATGAACACATCAACGTCGGGATGAGCTTCTGTAAGCACTTTTACACCTTCGGGAGCAGCTATCAGACACATAAACTTTATGTTCTTTGCTCCGCGTGCCTTTAAGAAATCAATTGCAGCAACTGCACTTCCGCCCGTTGCAAGCATTGGGTCAACAACGATTGAGGTTCGCTCCTCAATCTCTGTGGGAAGCTTACAGTAATATTCAACGGGCTTGTGGGTTTCGGGATCTCTGTAAAGACCGATGTGGCCAACCTTGGCAGAGGGGAACAGGCTTAAAAGCGCATCAACCATACCAAGACCTGCACGAAGTATCGGAATAACCGCAATATCCTTTGTTACTTCTTTTCCCATAGTTTTGGTAAGAGGTGTTTCAACCTCGATATCGCGAAGAGGAATATCTCTCGTCGATTCGTAACCCATTAAAAGTGCAATTTCATTGGCAAGAGCTCTGAATTCCTTTACGGGAGTATCTTTGCTTCTAAGTATTGTGATTTTGTGCTGAATAAGGGGATGATCCATTACAACTACTTTGCTCATTTTTATTTATCCTTTCTTTTTTTATTTTATCCTGCGTAGAGAAGACCGTCAAGATAGTGGGAGATAGGCTCTCCTGCCACAAGACCATCATTTTCAACATAAATCCAGCCGGAAGCCCCGCTTCCCGTTTCAATATACAGCCAGTTTTTAAGGTCTGTCTTTACAATTTTGCCTGCATAGCCCTTTTTGAGGCTTATTCCTTCGCGCCCCATTTCATCAGCACGGGATGTAAGGGGATTTACAACAACAAACTTTGAATGGTCACCAACGGTGGAAAATTCACTCTTTAAGGGAACTATGCGGTTTTTGTCGTTAATACCGAAGTGTTTTCTTACAAGCATGGTAT
This sequence comes from Clostridia bacterium, assembly GCA_045601965.1. Classification (GTDB taxonomy): domain Bacteria; phylum Bacillota; class Clostridia; order CAKSNL01; family HGM11501; genus HGM11501. The sequence continues at coordinate 14,459 of JAZSAR010000273.1, read as the reverse complement.
GAACGAACTGTTCACCAACATTTGCAGTAATAGTACCATCCTTATTTACAGAAACAGCGCCCCATTCTTCGCCAACGGAGGAGCCGTCTGTTTTAAGGGAAATTCCGCCTGCAGACTCGATGTAGCCCATCATATAGAAGTGTTCGCCGGTATACCTATAAATAGCCAGCGCACCGGAGGCATAATAGCTTTCCAAAACCGCCAGTTCAACGTAGGAATCGCTCTTATTAAGGTCAATAGAGTAATATTTTTGCTCCTCGGCGTGGGAAAGACCGCCTAATGCGGGCAACCCGTTTACCGTAACCACATATCTTTCACCGTCGGAATAAACCTTTATCTTATCTTCCTTGCCGTCTTTGTCAAGGTCCTTTTTTATGCTTTTAACCTCGTCGGGAAGGGTTTTTAATACGGATTTTAATTTATAATCCTCTGCCCTTTTCAGCATAACCGCCGCCTGAGCTCTCGTAAGCCCCTCTGTAGGACGGAAAGTTCCGTCGTCAAAGCCCGTAATAAGGCCTTTTTCGTAGGCTGCGCCTACACGGTCGGCTCTTTTTATAAGGTCATTGTCCTTAAAGTCACACGTTCCGTAGCCAAGACCAAGAGCTCGCGCCATCCATATTGCGGCTTCTTCTCTGGTTATATTCTTTACCGGCTTGAATTTATAGTTAAATTCAGCAGGCCAGATTACCTTTTCCGTTGCTTCCTTTATATAATAGTACGACCATCTGTCTGTGGAAACGTCTGAAAAAGCTGATTTTTCAACGGTAAGATTTAAAACAGGCGGGTTTTCAAAGTTCAATCTGTCATTGGCACAGTCTGCAGTTACTATCATAAGCATTTTAAGAAACTGCTCTCTTGTCACAAAGTCATCGGGCTTGAATTTTCCGTCGCCCATACCGCTTATTACACCCTTCATGGCAAGATTTTCGATGTAGCTTTCGCCCCAATGCCCTTTTATGTCGGAAAAAGATGCCGAGAATGCGGGAATTGTAAGCAAAACCGCAAATAAAAGCAACAATGCTGTAAATTTCTTCATTTTTATACCTCTTTTTCAGTTCTTATACTTTTTTAAATAGGAAAGTATGGTTTCAAGCTGCTCTTTATCGTAATATTCTATTTCGATTTTTCCGCCTTTTTTCTTTTCGTCAAGAATAATTTTCGTTCCCCAGGTTTCTGATAAGCTCTTTTCAAGGTCCATAACCTCGGGGGACTTTCTTTTTACTCTTTTTTCTTTCTTTTCGTCCTTTTCTTCATTAATATATGCTGCCCATTTCTCCGCCATTCTTACAGAAAGGTCCTCAGAAATGATTTTTTCCGCCAAAAATTCACGTTTTTTCTCATCTTTCACCAATAAAATTGCTTTTGCGTGGCCACCGGTTAAAGATTTTTCCTCTAAAAGCTTAATTATTTTGTCGGAAAGAGCCAGAAGTCTTAAAGCGTTTGCCACAGCACTTCTGCTTTTACCAACTTTTTTACTTACATCTTCCTGTGTGAGTCCGAAATCTTCCATTAATTTTTTATAACCGAGGGCTTCTTCAACGGGATTAAGGTCCGAACGCTGAAGATTTTCGATTAAAGCCACAGAAAGCTCTTCTTCAGGGGTAAATTCCACAATTCTTACGGGAACCTCTGTTAAACCCGCCATTTTAGCGGCTCTCCAGCGGCGTTCGCCGGCAATTATGGAGTAAAAACCGTTTCCTTCATCCTTTACGGTGATGGGCTGAATGATTCCGTATTCCTTTATAGATTCGGAAAGCGCCAGAAGTTCATCCTCATCAAAGGTTTTTCTTGGCTGTTTACGGTTCGGCTCCACATATGTAAGTTTAACCTTTGTAAATTCCTTATTTTCTTCAGTTAATACAACTTCTTTTTCTTCATCAAGAGGAATGAGGGCACTGAGTCCTCTTCCAAGTCCTTTTTTTGCCATAGTAATTCTCCTATCTTTGTTTCTTTATAAATTCTTTTGCAAGTTCACGATAGCTTTCCGCACCCTTGGAGCGCGAATCATAGGAAAGCACCGCTTCTCCGAAGCCGGGAGCCTCGGAAAGCCTTATGTTTCGGGGAATTACCGTTGCATAAACCTTTTCCTTAAAGAATTTTTTTACCTCGTCCGCCACCTGAAGAGAAAGGTTTGCTCTGCCGTTGAACATGGTTAAAAGCACGCCTTCAAAATCCAGGTCGGGATTTAAGCTTTTCTTTACCCTTTTTATAGTTCCTGTCAGGAGAGCCAGACCTTCAAGAGCATAAAATTCGCACTGGATGGGCACAAGCACTCTGTCGGAGGCCGAAAGAGCATTAAGCGTTACAAGCCCCAATGACGGAGGACAGTCTATAAAAATGAAATCATAGTTGTTTTTTACCTTTTCCAGCGCCTTTTTAAGACGATAAGCTCTGTTATCGGCTTCTACCAGCTCGATTTCTGCGCCAGACAGCTCCACATTTGAGGGGCAAAGGTCAAGATTTTTATATTTTGTATGTACTATTGCTTCATTTATGTCAATTTCATCTATTATAACTTCGTAGAGAGTTTTTTCATCCTTATCGCACCTGCAGCCCAGACCGCTTGTGGCATTTCCCTGAGCATCAGAGTCGATGAGGAGCACTTTCTTGCCGCATTCAGCCAGCGCTGCGCTTAAGTTTACCGCCGTTGTGGTTTTACCTACGCCGCCCTTCTGATTGGCAAGAGCAATTATTTTTCCCATAACAAGCCTCTTTTCTGTTAATCATTAAATACAGTATAGCACAGAGAAAATAAAAATGCAATTAAAATATAAAATTGTATCTGTTTTGTAATATTAGGAAGGGAAGGGGTTAATGTTTCACGTGAAACATTAGCACAAATTTTCAACAAAGAAAGTTTGTGCGAGGCTTTCCCGAAGTCGTTGAAGCGGAGGGAAAGCAAATGAAAAACGCGAACAAGCGTTTTTTCGCAAAGCGCCGCTTCAGTTTAAAACGCATACCCCCAAATGTTTCACGTGGAACAATATAAAGAGCGCACGCTTAAATGCGTGCGCTCTTTATAAAAAGGGGTATATAAATGGATTTGGTGGGCTATTTTGCTATGCAGATAACATATTTTACTTTATCTGCTTCCTCTGACTGTTCGATTTCTGTTTCAATTCCCGATTTATTAAGCAGGCCTATCGCCTTATTCATGGTACTGCAGAAAACCCTTTGTCTTTTTATGCTTTCCGAAAGGCTTGTCTTAAATGAGCGAAAGCGATTATTTTCCGCATCTCCCGATGCCATTTTATCAATAAGCTTTTCCGCCTTTGCTACGGTGAGGTTTCGCTCCTTAATAAGTTTAACTGCTTTTTCTCTCATCTTTTTATTAGAAAGTTTTAAAAGTGCTCTGGCGTGCCTTTCCGTAAGGTTGGCATCAAAAACAAGTTGTCTTGTTTCTGCATCCAGTTTTAAAAGTCTTACTTTGTTTGCAATTGCACTCTGGCTTTTTCCCAGCTTTTCAGAAAGCTCTTCCTGAGTCATATCATATTCGTTCATAAGCTTTAGATAACCCTCGGCTTCTTCAAAAAAGGTTAAATCCTTTCTTTGAAGATTCTCTAAAAGAGCAATTGCCGCACTCTTTTCTTCAGAAATATCGACAATTATTGCAGGAATTGTCTTTTTCTTTGCCATACAGCTCGCTCTGTATCGCCGTTCTCCTGCGATTATTATAAACCTCCCGTCGCTCTTTCGCTTAACGGTAATGGGCTGAATCACGCCGTATTCGTCTATGGATTTGGCAAGTTCAGTCAATGACTCTATATCAAAAAAGTGTCTCGGCTGATTGGGGTTGGGTTCTATTCTTCCAAGAGGTATGTCCGTTACCTTTTTTACGGGCTCTTCCATAAAAACCGAACTGAACATAAAATTCTCCTTTCTTTTTATCCTATGTAAAAAACCTTCCGACAGATTTAATTCTATCAGAAGGTTTTCATTTTGTAAATTAAATTCGTTCGTCAAATTAACTCACATTTGTGTCACTTAATAGGCTGTTTTGACGCTTTACCCGCTTTTCTCGGATATTTTTGGGGCGTTTGCGATATTTTTTTGATATAAACTATGCTGTGGGTTATATCTCCGGGAAGATTTACGGCGTAAACATCGCCGATTTCACCGCCGAGAGCGGAAATTGCCGTCTTTGCTTCTTCAATTTCTTCTTCCGGGGAAGGTCCTTTAAGTGCAATAAATGCTCCGCCAACCCTGACTAAGGGAAGACACCACTCCGAAAGCACCGAAAGAGGCGCAACTGCACGGGCTGTGGCAATATCAAAGCTTTCACGAAGGGCTTTATCCTGACCGGCTTCCTCTGCGCGCATATGAATGCACTCAAAATCCGTAAGCGAAAGCTCCTCCCCCACAGTTTTAAGGAAGTTTATTCTCTTATTAAGGGAATCTATGGCTGTTAATTTAATATCCCTCTTCCCTATCTTAAGCGGAAGCCCGGGAAAACCCGCACCGCTTCCCACATCGGCAAGCTTAGCCCCGTCCGGAATCAGCGAAAAAGCAAGTGGCGAAACGGAGTCAAGATAATGCTTTATATTAATTTCTTCCCTATCCGTAATTGCCGTTAAATTCATAACCTCATTATAGGAAAGGAGTAATTCTGTATACTTGGAAAAAAGCATTTCTGCATCAGGAGGCATATTTATTCCCATTTTTTCGGCTTCTTTTACTAAAATTTCAATCAGCCCCTTTTCATCTGTTCGATGTAAATGAGTAAAACGGTAATATCCGCAGGGGAAACGCCCGATATTCTGGATGCCTGACCGAAGTTTTCGGGGCGGTTTTTCATAAGCTTTTCCGCAGCCTCACGTTTCAGTCCCTTTACATCGGCATAGTCGATACCCTCGGGAATCTTCTTGTTTTCCAGCTTTTTGAAGGCTTTTACCTGTTCAATCTGCATTTTTATGTATCCGTCGTACTTAACGGCAACATTTACTTCCTCAGTTATATAATAAGGAAGAGACTCTCTCTTTTTATCAATGGGTGCCAATACGAAATAGTCAAGCTCCGGACGGCGGATAAGCTCTCCCAGCTTAAAGCCCGTGGTTAACGGCGTACTTCCGTATTTTTCCAAAAGAGCGTTTACTTCGGCGGAAGGCGGTATATTTTCATGCTCAACACGGTCAATTTCCGCATTTACCGCTTCCTGCTTTAAAAGAAACTCCTTATATCGTTCCTCGGAAATAAGTCCTATTTTATAACCCTTTTCGGTTAAACGGATGTCCGCATTGTCCTGACGAAGTAAAAGTCGGTATTCAGCTCTGGAAGTCAGCATTCTATAGGGTTCCATTGTTCCCTTTATGGTCAAATCGTCTATAAGTACGCCGATATAAGCCTCGGAACGGTCTAAGGTAAAGGGCTCTTCCCCTTTTATTTTAAGGGCTGCGTTAATTCCGGCAATAAGTCCCTGAGCTGCCGCTTCCTCATAACCGGAGCTTCCGTTAAACTGACCTGCACCGTATAAGCCTTCTATTTTCTTAAATTCCAAGGTTGCCTTAAGCTGTGTGGGGTCCAGGCAGTCATATTCAATGGCATAGGCATTTCGCTGAAGCTCGGCATTCTCTAAACCTTTTATTGTTCTGTACATCTGAAGCTGAACCTCTGCAGGTAAGCTTGATGACATACCCTGTATGTATAACTCCTCGGTATTAAGTCCCATAGGCTCAACAAATATCTGATGGCGCTCCTTGTGGGCAAAGCGAACCACCTTATCCTCGATGGATGGGCAGTATCTGGGGCCTGTTCCTTCAATTGAATGGTTAAAAAGGGGAGCTCTGTCAATGTTGTCCATTATAATTTTGTGGGTTTCCGGATTTGTGTAAGTTAAATAGCACTCAACCTCGCTTCGGCGGGGATTTTTGGTTTCAAAGGAGAAAGGCAGCGGAGGATCCTTTTCCTCCTGAAGCTCCATCTTTGAAAAATCCACACTGCGACGATTTATTCTTGCAGGAGTTCCCGTTTTGAAACGAAGAAGCTTTATTCCCTTATCAATAAGGCATTTTGACAAGCTGTTTGCGGGCATCATACCGTCGGGACCGCCCTCATACTGAAGCTCTCCTATTACGATTTTTCCCTTAAGATAAGTTCCGGTTGCGATAATACAACTTTTTGTTTCGTAATATGCACCCATATTAGTCTTTACGCCGACAACCTTATCTCCGTCAAATACAATTTCCGTAACCTCAGCCTGCTTAAGTTCAAGATTTTCCTGAAGCTCAAGGGTCTGCTTCATTCTTTCACGATAGCGCATACGGTCAATCTGCGCACGGAGGGAGTGAACAGCAGGGCCTTTACCTAAGTTAAGCATTTTTATCTGTATATAGGTTTCGTCCGCCGCTTTACCCATTTCACCGCCGAGGGCATCAATTTCCCTTACTAAGTGTCCCTTTGCAGTACCGCCGATATGGGGATTGCAGGGCATATTTGCAACGGCATCAAGGTTAACGGAAAAAATTACAACCTTCATGCCAAGCCTTGCGGCGGCAAGTGCCGCTTCACAGCCCGCGTGACCTGCTCCTATTATAACTACATCGTATTTACCCGCGTTAAAATATTCCATGTTGATATCCTTTCAGAGGAAATTATTTTCCTATACAGAATTTTGAAAAAACTTCGCCTATAACCTCGTCGGAAACTGTCATACCGGTAATTTCACCAAGGTGTGACACAGCCGATTCAAGATTTATATAGGCAAAATCCTCAGTTAAACCGCTCTCCAAAGCCTTTATTGCTTCGCCTATGGCTGAATCTGCCATAATTGCCGCTTCCTTGTGGCGCTCATTGGTTATCATAACCGCATCTTCAGAAAAATCGGAACCCATAAGAAGGTCATAAATTTTCTTTTTAAGCTCGTCAATCCCGGTCTTTTCCTTTACGGAGATATACAAAGCATCCTCTTCTCCCGGAATAATGCACTTTCCTTCAAGTTCCGACTTATTTACAACGGTAATGTGGGGCTTATTTTTAACAATATTCAAAATTTCCTCATCGTTTTCGTCAAATTCTCTTCCGTTATCGGTTATAAAAAGGCAGATATCCGCATTTTTTATGTAGTCTCTCGCCTTTTTCACGCCAATTTTTTCAACCGTGTCCGCATCCTCTCTGATACCTGCGGTATCGGCAAGGCGGATGGGCACATCATAAATATTTATATATTCTTCAATTATGTCTCTTGTGGTGCCTTCAATTTCGGTAACAATGGCTTTTTCTTCGCCGGCAAGCTCATTTAAAAGGGAGCTTTTTCCCGCATTGGGCTTTCCGCAAATAGCGCAGACTGCACCCTCTCTTAAAATAATACCTTTGTCAGCATTTTTAATAAGCTTCTCTGTTTTTTCTTTAAGCGCTTTAAGCTCTGACAATGTATCAAAGCCTGACAAACTATCCGCATCCTCGTCGGGAAAGTCGGTTGAAACGGAGATATAACCCATTATTTCAAGGATTTTACTTCTTATTTCGTTTATTCCCTCGGATAATTTTCCCGAAAGCTGATTTACTGCTGTGCTTCTTGCAAGTTCTGTTTTAGAATCAATAATATCAGCATCCGCCTCTGCCTTTGAAAGGTCAATCCTTCCGTTTAAGAAGGCGCGCATAGTAAATTCTCCCGCCTTTGCCGCCCTTGCTCCGGCTTTAATAACAGCTTCCAATGTCCTCTTTGCTGGAATTATTCCGCCGTGGACAGATAATTCAACAACGTTTTCCGCAGTAAATGTGCGGGGTGCACGCATAACGGAGCAAAGACACTCGTCAATTTTTTCTTCGCCGTCATATACAAAACCGTATAAAATGCGGTGGCTCTCGCACTTCTCAGTTTTAATTTTTCCCTTAAACACCTTGTCTGCTATCTTAAAGGCATCATCACCGCTTATTCTTATAACGGCAATTCCGCCCTTTTGCATAGCGGTGCTTATTGCGGCAATTGTTTCAGCCATAAAATCACCTTTTTCTTTTCCAAACATTCAAAAAGGAAAGTAAAAATACATTCTAAAAAAGGGCTGTAAATAATTACAACCCTTTTTTTATTAGTCTCTGTAAGTTCCTGCCATACCCTTATATGCAACAACAACTTTTCTGTTGGGCTCTTCACCGATTGAATAGGTTGTTACCTCGGGATAATCCTGCAATGCCTCATGAATTATTCTTCTTTCATAAGGATTTTTAGGTTCAATAATCATATTTTTCTTATACTTTGTAGCCTTAGCTGCAGTTCTCTTTGCAAGAGTAACCAAAGCATCCTCACGTCTCTCTCTGTAATTTTCAGCATCGAGAGTTATTTTAATATAATCATCGGTTGTCTTATTAACGAAAATATTTGTAAGATACTGAAGAGCATCAAGAGTTTCCCCGCGGCGGCCTATTAAAAGACCTAAGCCTTCGCCCTTAAGCTCAATTGCCATTTTTTTGTCTTCTTCGTTATATACTGCTTCAAACTCGGTATCCATACCAAGCTTTTCTGTAATATTCTTAAGAAAAGTTACAGCAGAATTTTCGCTGTCTTCTTTAATAACAGTAACTCTTATCTTAACTTCCTTACTTCCAAGTAAGCCAAAAAGACCTTTTGATTCTTCCAATATTTCAATTTCAACGTTTTCTTTTGTTGTATTAAGCTCAGAAAGAGCCTTTTCAACCGCTTCATCTACGGTTTTAGCCTTAACTTCTAAGAATTTCATTTATTTTTTCCTTTCCCCTTAACCTCAATCGCAGGATATTTCTTTTCATAATATTTAGTTAAAAGCACTGTTTGAAGAACAGAAAGCATTGTGCTTATAAACCAATATACACCGATTCCCGCAGAAAGAGTAAATGTAAAGAATGCCGTCATCAAAGGCATCATCATATTCATTGTTTTCATCTGCTGAGCCTGCTCTTCGCTCATAGGATTCATTTTTGATGAAACCCAGTTTGAGAAGAATGCCGCACCTGTTGCAAGAATCGGAACTATCCAGAGAGGACTTATATCCGAAATATTGGGTGTCTGAGATAAATCAAGGCCGAGCAAATTAAAATTGATAAGGTCAAATTCAGATGCAATCTGAATCTGAGTAACCTTCTGACCGAAGGTATTTATAATTTCAGAAAAATCCGTAAGTCCGGAAACTTCCACTCCCTCGGGAGCGAGGCTTAAAAGCCTTGAAAGAGCTGCTTCTGCAGTAATTTTTCCCGATTCAACAAGACCTTTTATTGCCTGGGAAGGCGCAAGTCTTAAAACCCATGTAATAGGCTCCTGAATAACTCTGTAAAGACCGAGTAATATAGGAAGCTGAATCAGTAAGGGAAGACAGCCGCCCATGGGATTTATTCCGTATTTCTGATAAAGCTTCATGGTTTCTTCATTAAGCTTTTCTTTGTCGTTTTTATATTTCGCCTGAATTTTTTCAAGCTCAGGTCTTACCTGCTTTGTTTTAACGGTGGTTTTCTGCTGTTTTATACCAAGCGGAACAAGAATAATTTTTACAATAACTGTAAATAAAATAACAGCAATACCATAATTTCCTACAAGATTGTAGATAGGGCTTATAATATAACTTAATATATTAGCGAAAAAATTAATTATCTCAATCACTCCTAAAAAATTTTAACCGGGGAACCCTTACGGCACAGGATCATATCCCCCCGGATTGAAAGGGTGACATTTCAGAATTCTTTTAACGGCTAAGAAGCCGCCCTTTATCGCACCGTATTTCTCAATTGCTTCATAGGCATACGCAGAACAAGTGGGGTAAAAACGGCATTTTGAAGGCCCAAGGATGGGTGATAAAAATTTTCTGTAAAGTCTGATAAAAAAAAGAAAAATTTTTTTCATTTGTAAATCCTTCCAAATAAATCCGTTATTTTAATTTTGCCTTTCCAAAAAGTTTACCCATTTCTTTTTTTACTTCAAAAAATCCTACCTCGGGCGTTTTCGTTCTTGCTACAAAAACGAAATCATAACCCGAGGTGCATTTTTCAAAGTATCTGTAACTTTCTCTTATAAGCCTTTTGGCTCTGTTTCTCTTAACGGCCTTGCCTACTTTTTTGCTGACCGTAATTCCCATCCGGTTAATATCTAAACCGTTTGGCATCACATACATGATTAAAGCATAAGAAACGAGACAGTTACCTTTTTTGTAAATTTTTGAAAAAAGCGCATTATTTTTAATCGACAGCGTATGTTCCATTAAAAAAGCCTTTCTTCTTTAAGATTTACGCAGAGAGTACTCTTCTGCCTTCTCTTCTTCTTCTTGCGAGAACTTTGCGACCGTTTTTAGTGCTCATTCTCTGTCTGAAACCGTGAACCTTTTTTCTCTTTAATTTATTGGGCTGATATGTTCTAATCACTAAAAACACCTCCTTAAAATAGTATAAAAATTTACAGACTTTTTTCCATTATATCCTTTAAAAATTTATTTGTCAACCAAAATTTTAATTTCAAAATTTTTTTTTATAAAAAAACCAAAATTTTTCTTGTAAATATCATTCTTTTTTGATATAATATATAATGTATGTAAATATACATATTTCCACAAAAAAATATTCCCTTAATAGAGTTTTCCACAATTAAAACAGCCAAACAACCGCTTTTAAGGGTTATTTATAAATACTTATCCACTATTTCAACCATAACTTATCAACATTAGTGGAAAAACGGAGGATTTTTATGATAGCGCTTAAAGACATTTGGAAGAAAGCCTGTGAATACATAATTGAGGAAATTTCTTCACCGGTTTCCTACCGCACCTGGATTGAAGGTGCATACCCCTACAGGGTTAAGGACGGGAATATTTATTTATGTGTAGGAACCGAAATTAATAAAAACATGATTGAAAAAAGATATTCCGAGCTCATTGTAAATTCAATTCTTGAAGTAACCGGAGAAAAGTATAATTTAATTATAACAATCGGTGAAGAAGAGGATGAAGGTGAAGTAGGAACTGAAAATGAAAATAAAAAGGAAGTATATGAAGATAAGAGAAAAACATCAAAATACACCTTTGAAAATTTCGTTGTAGGTAATTCAAATAAGTTTGCCCATGCAGCATCACTTGCTGTTGCAGAAACTCCGGGGCAAGGATATAATCCCTTATTTATATACGGCGGTTCGGGCCTTGGTAAAACCCATCTTATGCATGCAATCGAAAATTACATAAAGGAAAATACACCGAAACTAAAAACCACATTTGTAACTGCAGAAACCTTTACGATTGAGCTTATTGAAGCTGTTCAGAAGAAAAACACCGAAGCATTCCGGGAAAAATACAGAAAAACAGATGTTTTATTTGTTGACGATATTCATTTCATTGCAGGAAAAGAATCAACAGAAGAAGAATTTCACAATACCTTCAACGCTTTATTTGATGCGGACAAGCAGATTGTTTTAACAAGTGACCGTCTGCCTGAGGAAATCCCTAATTTAGCCGAAAGATTAAAAGGAAGATTCGGCTGGGGTATAAAGTGTGACATTCAGCCGCCTGAATATGAAACAAGAGTCGGTATATTAAAACAGAAAGCAACAGACCAGAGTATTCCTATATCAACAGAAACTCTTTTATACATAGCCGACAACATAAATATCAACGTAAGAGAAATAGAAGGCTTCTTAAAAACCTTGTCTGCTTACTCTAAAATAAAAAATGAAAAAGAAATTTCAAAAGAAATGGTTGATTATGTAATTGAACATTACATTTCCTCCAGGGCAGAAAAGGTTGTTACTCCGGAAATGATAATTGATGCGGTATCAAAGCTATTCAGAGTTAATAAAGAAGATATAACATCAAAGAGAAAAACAAAGGAAATTGTTGTTCCCCGTCAGGTTTCAATTTATCTTTGCAAAAACTTAACCGAACTTTCATTTAACAAAATAGGTGATTATTTCGGCGGTAAAGACCATTCAACGGTAATGCATGCAGTTAAAAAAGTGGAATTTTATTTAGATAACGATCCCTTTATAAAAGAAAAGGTTGATATTTTAACAAGGGATTTAAAAAACAGATAACTTATCCACTTTATAAACAGTATAAAAAAAGTGTGGAAAAAGTTAAAGGAAACAAGCTATTATTTATTAAACACAAAAAAACCTTTTATATCAACGGTTTATTTCACTTTTCAACAAATCCACACCCTCTAATACTACTGAATTTAAATAATTATTTATTATACGGAAGGAGAAATCAAAATGATTTTCCAGTGTCAGAAAGAAGTTTTATTAAACACATTAAATATTGTATCAAAGGCAGTATCCCCGAAAGCTTCAATGCCTATACTTGAAGGTATATATATTTCTGCAGGCCCCGAACAGATTAAAATTGTGGGAAACGATTTGGAGCTTGGTATAGAATGTAATATAGGTGCAGAAGTGTATGAAGAAGGTTCAATTGTTCTTCTTGCAAAAACCTTTACAGAAATTATAAGAAAGCTTCCTAATGATACAGTAACCGTTAAGGTAAATGACCAGAGAAATGCGGTAATTACCTGTCAGAACATTGAATATAAAATTACAGGTCTTTCAGATGATGAATTTCCTTCCGTTCCCGAAATTGATTCTGAAAATGAGCTTACAATAGAATCCGGTGTTCTTAAAAATATGATAAGAAGAACAATTTTTGCAATTTCACAAAATGAAAGCAGAATTGTTTTAACAGGTTCACTCTTTGAAGTATCCGGTGATAACCTTAACGTAGTTTCTGTTGACGGATTCCGCCTTGCTCTCCGCTCGGAAAAATTAAAGGAAGATAAGGGAGAAGGTTTTTCATTTATAATTCCCGGAAAAACACTGGGAGAGCTTTCAAAAATATTAAAGGACGACGATTCACCTGTTAAAATAAGCGTAAATCAGAGATTTTGCTTAATTAAGACAGAAGATGCAAAGGTTGTTTCAAGACTTATCGAAGGTAATTTCTTAAATTACAGAAAAACTATCCCCACAGATAATGCTTATAGTGTAATAATTCCTGTAAATTCAGTAATGGAAAGTGTTGAAAGATGTGAGCCTATCATTTCTGCCAGCGAAACAAAGAGCCCTATAAGACTTCAGTTTACAAAGACAGAGCTTGTAATTAAGTGCTTTGCTTCAACCGGTCAGATTGTGGATACTCTTCCAATTCCTTTTGAAGGGGAAGAAACTGAAATAGGCTTTAACCACAAATATTTCCACGATGCATTAAAGGCTTGTGAAACCGATCTTGCAAAAATTGAATTTAATTCAAATTTAAGCCCATGCATCATAAAGCCTGTTGACGGAGAAGATTTCAAGCAGATGGTTCTTCCTGTAAAGCTTAAAAATGAAAATTGAAAAGGTTAAGCTTTTTAATTACAGAAATTTTTCGGAAGAAGAAATATTATTAAATCCGGAAGTTAATGTGTTAAGAGGAGAAAATGCCCAGGGAAAAACCAATTTTCTGGAGTCAGTTTATCTTTTTTCAGCTGCTAAAAGCTATCGTGCCGCATCAGAAAAGGATTTAATTAAATTCGGATGTGACGCTTTCAGACTTGAAATGGATTTTAATATGGGTGATATGGCTATTCACGGAGAATATAAATTTTCCGAAAGTGAAAAAAGAGAAGTAAAGTTCAACGGAATAAAGGTATCTAAAAATTCTCTTTTAAGTGAGTATTTTAAAACTGTTTTATTTTCTCCCGAAGAAATTGACGTTATTAAAGGCGAAAAGGAATTAAGAAGAAATTTAATAGATGATGCAATATGTAATCTTAAGCCTAATTATGCAAAAATATTAAAAGATTACAATAAATGTGTAAAACAAAAAAATATTCTTCTTAAGAAAAGAGAGCTTAAAAATTTCGATTCCATGCTTGATGTATGGAATTTAAGGCTTTCGGAGTATGGCTCAAGGCTTATGATGTACAGAGGAAGCTTTGCAAGGCTTTTATCTCAATATGCTAAAATTCATATTGATGAGCTTACCGACGGAAAAGAAGAACTTTTAATAAAATATGTTCCTTTTATAGAAGCGGAAAATACCGATGATGTAGAAGAAAATAAAAATTTATTTTCAGAAAGTATGGAAAAATACCGTCGTGCCGAAATTGAGCGAGGTCAGTCTTTGACAGGTCCTCACAGAGACGATATTGAATTTTTGATAAACGGAAATAATGTAAAATTATTCGGCTCCCAAGGACAGCAGCGCTCATGTATACTGTGCGTAAAGCTTGCGATGACTGAAATTATAAAGGACCGCTGCGGTTTTTATCCTGTTTTGTTGCTTGATGATATATTAAGTGAGCTTGATAAGAAAAGACAGGCTTATTTAACGGATAAAATAAAGGGAAAACAGACAATAATTACCTGTACCGGCGTAAGTGGATTAAGAAGAAGTAAAAGAGTTACGTTTTTTACCGTAAAGGACGGAAAAATAACTAAGGAGCAATAATATGTATCTTCATGTTGGAGGAGATTATTTAGTCAGAAAAGACAAAATAATCGGAATATTTGATATTGAAAATACAAGTATAGGAAAAGCGAC
>JAZSAR010000272.1:0-4048 GCA_045601965.1 Clostridia bacterium | reverse complement strand
ATTGTCCGCACGGCGGATGCCAGAGGCGATGCGGCGGTTATTCTTTCAGAGGGCTGCGTGGATTTGTTCAATTCCAAGACCGTCCGCTCCACCATGAGCTCGGTTTTCAATTTACCCATCGCAAAGGATGCCGTTACGGAGGTTGTTTTTTCCGAATTTAAGAAAGCGGGCTATAAAACCGTGGCAGGGGCACTTTCCGATAAGTCCACGGATTTATATGAAACCGATCTTTCGGGAAAATGCGTAATTATCGTTGGTAATGAAGGAAACGGCGTGTGCGATTATATTCTGGAACACGCCGATATACTGACCATAATCCCTATGAACGGCAAGGCAGAATCATTAAATGCCTCCGTCTCGGCAGGAATTATGATGTATGAGCATTTAAGAAAATCAAGGTGAAATACGCGTCTGCGGACGCGTATTTTTTATTGACAATAAATACAGGCATACATTATAATATAATTACAAAAACAAAAGGAGGATATTTTATGAAAAAAATAATACTTTTAATCACCATTGTCCTTGCACTTAGCATTATACCCTCCGCGGCGGAGGATGAAATTACGGTTTTGATTCCCGACTATGATTTTATCCTTGATACAAGCTCAATTTACTATTTTGATTCAATTTATCCCATCCTTTCATACAAGGATGTCACCTATTTTCCCATGACATATGACTATATGGCGGCACTTAAGGTTTCCTCATCATGGGTTCCGGGCGAAGGGCTTTTCATTGCCGCACATCCTAAAGACTATTACATCGGAAACCTTCCCATATACGAAACCACACAAAACCCGAAATACAACAAGGCAACACTTGTTACCTACCCCGTTTATGTAAACGGCGTAAAAATAAATAACTCCGAAGCGGAATACCCCATCTTTAACTTCCGCGGCATCACCTATTTCCCCCTTACCTACGATTATGCCACCGAGGAATTTTACTGGAACATTGACTTTTCCGAAAAAGACGGCAGGCGCACTCTTACAGTAAAGCCCTATTTCAGAGGCTTCGGAAGCTCCATGATAATAGTTGCGGAAACGCCGGACTATGCAATTATCCGCGGTCTTGCGGCGGGCGGCGAAGGATTTTTCAAAGTTTACTACAAAACCGACGAAATAACAAAAATTGAGCCCTTTGAATACAAGGAAGGACGGGAATTTATAATGTCCGACCGAAAGCTTGAAATAAAAGACAACCGCTTCGTGCTTGACGGAAAGGTGCTTTCTGAAATTTCAGTTTTAGCTTCGGGTACTACCACCCTTGATGACTCCAAGGCAAGCTACACCGAATACACCGAAAACGGAATGCACTTTATAACCTTAAGCCTGGGCTATCACTTTTCCCTTACCCAGCCACCCTACATCCCCTATGAGCGCCACACCTATCTCGTAATTGACGGCTCTCTTATAAGAGTTACGGACAATTCATACGTGGACAGGGCGGTAAAAATCGGCGAGGACATCTACGTTTCCTCACGCCGTTACACCGGCTGGAAGGGAACAACTTACCTTCACAATCACTTACACAAAATTTCACCCGACGGAAGCGTGACTTATATAAATGACCTTTTCCCCGACTTTAACAGCGTGGAATTAATCGGCGGTAGCGACGGAAAAATTTATTTAAAATGCTTATGGATGCCTGAAGAGTATGCCATCAGTTTAAGCTCCAACAACTACAGTGTATCCCCCTATAATGACGGCTATTACTCCTTCGACGGTGAAAAGCTTACGCTTCTCAGGCGTTATACCTATTCGGATAAGGCTTTCGTCTCCCCCGAAGGAAAAATTTACATCACCAACGAACAGTTCGGAATAATAAAAAGAATTTATTAAAAAAAGTGCCATCCCGTGGGGATGGCACTTTTCTCAGGAGATAGGAAAAAATGCTTCAGAACGGACAAACTGAGTTGAGAAAAGTCTGCTTGCAGAGTTTTCGAAAGAACCCGATGGCGTATATAGATACGTCGAGTGGCGAAGTTTGTTCGTAGCAAAAAGGCATAAAATGAAGAAAAATCGCATATCCTGCGATTTTTCAACACTATTTTGCATCTTGGGGTTTGCAAAAATTGTCCGATTCATTAATTTATACGCCTTTTTGCGGTCTGGACTTTTTTTACATCTCCTTCTTTTCAGTTGTATGAGCTTTCCTTCTTCTTAAGGTCCAGCTTGCCGAGATACTTTTCAACATCAAGGCCTACAAACTCACAGAAGTCAACCATTTCCGCAACGGTGTTGACATTTATGTCAATGCCGTTTTCCATTCTGTCCTTGTAAGCGATAACTTCCTTTTCGCCGTGGGTGTAAATTCTTTCCGCGCCCTCAGCCTTGGGAGCTTCACGAAGCTCACGAAGGAAGGTTGAAAAATGCTCTTCAATTTCATTAGGATTTCCGAAAATTGCAGGATTGATAACAGCAAAGCCGTGACAGGTGCCGCCCTTACCGTCAATATGGGTGTGGTTTGAAGTGATACCCATAGAAAGGATAGAGCAGAAAATTTCGCAAACCATACCGTAGCCATAGCCCTTGTGGCTTCCCAGCTGCTCGGTTTCACCGCCCAGGGGCATAATTCCGCCGCCTGCTTTGGCAACGATATTCTTAAGAACATCGGAAGCATCGGATGAGCCGTGTCCGTTTTTGTCAAGCGCCCAGCCTTCGGGAAGGGGCTTTTCCATTTTATTGTAAAGCTCAAGTTTTCCTCTTGTTACAACGGTTGTTGATGCATCGAAGAAGAAAGGATAGGGCTTTGCGGGCATTGCCATTGCGATGGGGTTGGAACCAAGCATTGCCTTTTTACCAAAGGTGGGAACCATAATAGCCTCGGAATTTGTCATAGCAAAACCGATATAGCCCTTGTCCGCCGCCATTTTTGCATAGTATCCTGCAATACCGAAATGGTTTGAATTTCTTACGTTGGCGATGCAGATACCGCTCTTTTCAGCCTTTTCGATTGCCTTGGTCATTGCAAAATAAGAATTAAGCTGTCCCATACCGTCGTTACCCTCGATTACAAGAGAAACAGGGGTTTCAAAAACGATTTCGGGCTTTGCATCAACCTTTATAAGTCCCTTTTCGATACCCTTATGATATCTTACAAGTCTCTGCATACCGTGACTGGCAATTCCGTAAAGGTCTGAAAGCAGAAGTACGTCCGTTATAATTTCGCTGTCACCCTTTGAAAAGCCGATTTTCTGAAATGCGGTTTCACAGAATTCCTTTAACGCAGGATAGGTATATCTTATATCTTTAGCCATAAAAACATCTCCTTTTTATATTATGTATATTCTATCACAAATCCTTGCTGTATGCAAAGCATTTATCAAATTCTTTTACGGATTTTTTATATTCCGAGGGGCTAAGGTGTGTTACACGCCTGAAAACCCGGGCAAAATACGCTGAATCGTTATAGCCCAGTTTCTGTGCAACCTCCGCCACATTTTTGCTGTATTCCCTGAAAAGCCTTTTTGCTTCCTTCATTTTCATTTCGGTGAAGTAGGTGACAAAGCCCTTCCCCGTGTTTTCCTTGAAAAACTTTTTTACCGTGGACTGGCTTATGTGCATAAAGCTTGCAACATCGGAAAGGGACACGTTTTCTGCTATGTTTTCCTCTAAAAATTTTACTATTCTGTCAAAGGTGTTTTCGTCAATTTTTGCTTTTACCCGCTCATTTTGGGCATTTTCCCTTAAAAGAAGGAGCAAAAATTCCGTTAAATACACCTTTATCAGCTGTTCGGAGCATTCCGATGCTTCGGGATTTGCCGAAAGCATTCCCTTATAATATTTTCCGATGGGCGTTATAAAGGCGTTTTCCGTTTCGGTGATTACGTGGGACAGCACCGTCCTTAATCTCGGCTCCAGATGAAAAAGCTTATCGGCAAAATAGTTCATTGCCTCATCGTGGCAGTCGAAGGATATTATCGCAAGGTTGGGCGCAGTTACGCCATCCGCCGCAACATTGTGCCATTGCATGGGCTTATGAAAATAGACATCCCCCTGATTTAAGAGAATTTTCTTATCGTCCGCACCTACGGTGACATTGC
>JAZSAR010000271.1:0-5041 GCA_045601965.1 Clostridia bacterium | reverse complement strand
AACAATAAAACTTGATACAACATTTTAAGGAGGCACACCATGGAAAAGCTTAAAATTGCCTTTTTGGGCCTTGACCACGTTCACGCAAGTCAGATGTTTTTCTGTATGAATACAGCCTCAGACCAGGGTGAATTTATCGGTATGGCGGACTTTTTATCGAAGGATAAAGAGGTTGTTGACGAAAAGGTTTCCCGTAACTGTGTAAAACAGATGCAGGATGCTGTAAAGCTTTATTATGACTATGAGGAGCTTTTGGACAAAAAGCCCGATATGGTAATGATAAATTCCGATGTTAAGAGTCATGCCGATTGCGCTATTGAAGTGCTTAAGCGCGACCTTAATGCAGTCTGCGAAAAGCCTATGGCTTTCGATATGGCTGATGCCAAAAGAATGTATAAGGCCGCAAAGGAGTCAGAGGGCGAGCTTATCACAAACTGGCCCATTGCCTGGTTTCCAGCCTTCAACAAGGCAAAGGAGCTTGCCGATTCAGGCATAATCGGCGAAGTTTTGCGCGTTCAGTACAGAAGCCCCTCAACAAGAGGCCCTTACAGACTTGACCAGTTTACCCCAAAGGAGCTATCCAAAATGTGGTGGTATCAGTCTGACCGTGGCGGAGGCTCAATATTTGACTATGCGGGCTACGGATGCGTACTTGCAACCTGGATAACCAATATGACTGCAAAGAGCGTTTACGGACTTAAGAAAAACTTTTTCCTGCCCTTTTCCGACGTTGAGGATTACTCCGTATTCACCATAGATTTCGGCGACAAGGTGGGCCTGATTGAAGGCTCCTGGTCAACAATGAATAACGGCGAAATCGCAACCGGTCCCGTTGTTTACGGCACCGAGGGCGTAATCGTCGCAGACCGTTTTGATCCCATAGTAAAGGTTTATAAGGACTTAAAGCCCTATCAGCCTTCCCCCGCTCCCACCGAAGTTTTCGAGTGTCCTCCCCAGACAAATGCGGATATGGCGAAAAACTTAATTGAGCATTTCACCCTTGGTGCTCCTCTGCACGAGCTTTTGACATTGGATTTCAATATGAAAGCCGCATCTGCACTTGATGCAGGATGCCGCTCCTGCGTATCAGGTGTAAGCGAAAAGGCAGAAGACCCCTTTATGATATAAGAAAGGAAGATAAATATGAATAAATTACGTGTTGCTTTAATTGGCTGCGGAATGATTGCAAACTCCGCACATTTCCCCGCCCTTAACATTTTAAGAGAAGAGGGCTTAATTGAAGTTATCGGCGTTGCCGACCTAAGAGAAGAGGTTGCAGCGGAAACTGCAAAAAGACACAACGTGCCTTCCTACTATGCTGATCCTCAGAAGATGCTTGATGAGCTTCATCCCGACTTTGTTGCGGTTTGTACCCCCAATGCATACCATAAAAAGTGGACGATCGCCGCACTTAAAGCAGGTGCTCACGTTGCCTGTGAAAAACCCATTGCAGTAACCCTTCGTGATGCCGAGGAAATGTGGAAAACCGCAGAAGAATGCGGAAAGAAGCTTTTCCCCTGCCAGTGTATGAGATGGCGTAACTATATGATGCAGTCAAAACAGCTTTTGGATTCAGGCGAGCTTGGCGCACCCTATTTTTCCGATATCGAATTTATCCGCCGGATCGGCGTTCCCACCTGGGGCTATTTCCATATGAAGGAGCATAACTGCGGTGGCCCCTTCTGTGATTTAGGCGTTCACTTAATCGACTCCCTTTTATGGATAGTGGGAAGCCCCAAGGTTGTTTCCGTATCGGGCTCCGCCTTTACGAAAATTGCAAATCAGGGCGAGGATATACTTTTATCCATTGCGGAAAGCGGAGCATATTCCGGCGCCTTCACACCGAGAAAATACGACTATAAGGAATTTGACGTTGAAGATTTCTCGACCGGCTTTATGAGACTTTCAAACGGTATGAGTGTAAACTTCAAGTTTTCCTGGGCTCTTAATCTCCCCACCACAAACCTTGATATGGTTATCTGCGGTGACAAGGGCGGTCTTTCCGTAAACAAGGAAAAGCTTTATAAAAACGTAGGCCGCTATCAGGCGGAAACCGAAATGAAGTGGTTTGACAACGGCGAATATAAGGGCGTACCCTTTGAACAGCACCGTTATATGTACAGAAACATAATGAACACCCTGGCAGGTAAAGAAGAATACTTAATCACAAAAGAGCAGAACTTAGAGGTTGCAAAGATTATTGAATGCTTCTATAAATCTGCCGAGCTTGGACGCGAAGTAAGAGCCGACGAGCTTTGATAAAAACGAAAAATATCCAAGGCAAAAGCCTTGGATATTTTTATTTGTGCATTATTGAAAAGCGTACCCTTTCTCCGGGGAGAGTTCTTAATGGTGCTATTGTAAGGCGCATATCGCCTGTCGCATCTGACAAGTCGTAAATTAAGCCTTCAATGTCACTTATGAAAATTTCTTCTCCTGCTTCAAGGAGCATCAAGGCATCGTCAATTCCCTCAAGGAAGGAAAGTGCTGATTCTTTTACTGCCGCAAAGTTGATTGCCTCTGTGCCCTTTTCGTAGGTAAATGTACCTCTTCTTGAAAGCTCATAACCCACGTCCACGGGCGTTATATATAAATAGTAGTCTATCATTTTAAGAAGGTCGGAAAGTGCCGATGCCAGATTCTTTTCTCCCGAAACAAGGGTTAAATCCAAAAGGGAATTTTCCTCCTCGGGGCGGAAGGCGAAAACTGCCGCATTAAGGCTTGAATAGCTGCCTTCTTCAGCCAGCTTATCCATCACCTTTTTAACCGACTTATCGTATTTGGGTGAAAAGATAATCAAAACATCGGAATCTGCATATTCCTCGGTTTCCAAAAACTCATAGCCCGTTTTATCCATAAGGTTATCAAGCCCGTTACAAAAAACGGAAACCAGCATATCTGATATTTCAGCTTTGTACCATTTCATAAAACCGCTCCTTTATCGTGCCGTTCCCTTTATTATGGGGGAAAGCTTTTTATAAATTACAAGCGTAATGAATGCAAGGATAGCGCCCTTTGCGATATTAAAGGGTGTTATAAGTGTCATAACCAAATCGAATTTTATTGCCGCAGGAGCATCGGGCATATATAAAGGAAGCATTATAAAATAATTGATAAGCGCTCCCACAATGGAGTATGCAACGGTTGCAACAGCAAAGCCTAAAACCGCACGGCGTTTTGTTTTATGTCCCGCATAAATGAGCCCGAGAACCAGAACATAAACACCGTTTACACAGAAGTTTGCAAATTCTCCCACATAGCCTGTGGATGTGATGAAGCAATGAATTACATTTTTCATAAGCTCAATCATAACGCCGCAAAAGGGGCCCATTGAAAGGGTGCCGATTATTGCGGGAAGGTCTGAAAATTCAATTTCCAGAAATCCGCCTACCTTAAGAGACATAACCGAGCCTAAGTACTGCAATATTACCGCCATTGCAGAAAGCATTGCGGTGATTGTCAACATTCTTGTCTTTTTCATAATATCCTCTTTTCCGGTCTGTATGAGAAAGCCCCTTTTTGCGAAACGCAAAAAGGGGCACAAAACATTCAAGCTTTCGTTTCTTCATCCGGACTTTAACAAATAAGCCTTACGCCTCATTTGCATAACCGTCGGTCAGGGAATCCAACCCCAATCAACCATTCGCACTTACGTGCCGCAGGCTCTCGGACTCGTAGTCAACATCAAAAGGTTGCACCTTTTTCTTATGACTCTTTACCGCCGGTGAGGAATTTCACCTCGCCCCAAAACAAACCATTTATTTAATGTCATTATACGCTTATGTCATTTTTTTGTCAATAGAAAAGGGGCTTAAAAACAGGGCATTATTGCCTCATTATTTGTGCAAATGTTTTAATTACAATATATCAAGTTCCTTAACCAGAGCAGAAACCCTTTCAATATTTGCCTTAAAAATATCCCTTCTTAAGGCAAAATACTCCATAAAAAGGGCATCGGTTAATGCCGCCTGGCTTATTCTTGAGGTTATTGACATTTTATGCATGGGGCTTTCATTGGTTTTGGTGTAAAGCAGAACGTCTGCATTTTTGGTTATCCGGCTTTTCGGGAAAGAGGTTATTGCAATTACCTTTATTCCTCTTCTTTTTGCCGCCTCACAGATTTTAACTGTTGCCTTGTTTTCTCCCGAATGGGAAAATGCCAGAAGAACATCCCCCTCGCCGAAAAAGGCAAGATGCAGTGCCGCCTTATATAAATCGCTTTCGTCAAACACGCACTTTCCGGTACGGCGAAGCTTTATTGCCGCATCGCTTCCCGCAATGTGGCTTGTTCCCGTTCCGAATACCAGGATTTTTCCTGCACCGGAGATAAGCCCGGCTCCCTTAGCAAGGGCGGAAGAATCAATTCCCTTTAATGTAAGCTTCATTGCGTCAATGTCTTCTTCTATTACGTTTTCTCCGTCCCTTGTAGCACTATCTTTTGCGATGCCGGATTTTGCAAGATGTATCTTAAAATCCTTATAGCCGCCATAGCCCGTCTTCTGGCAGAATCTTACAATACCCGCCACGCTCACGCCGGCCCTTTCCGAAAGCTCATAAACACTCATAAACGCCACATCCTCAGGATGCGACATAATAAAAAGAGACAGCTTCTTTTCGCCTTCGCTGAAAAAAGGCATCCCTTCTTTCAACATATCAAAAATGTTTTCAGCCATATTAATCGCCTCCTTTTCAAGTATATTATATATGTAAGTTTTTTTCAAGATATTTTGTAACAAAGTTACATTTTATTGACACATACTCTTGCACATAGTAAAATTTATATATATCTTTTAAAAGGAGGCGCGCTATGCATTACCTCATAATAGATTCGGGCGGAAGCAAAACAGAGCTTGCCATATTTTCTTATCCTTCGGAAATCCCACTCAAAACCATTCGCTCTGCGGGCTTCGGTCTTCCTTCTGATTCGGGCGAAATAATAGAAGAGCTTTATAACATTCTTTGTGAAATAAAAAAAGATTTTGCACTTTCGCATATTGCGGTAAACCTGGGCGGAAAGAACACAGAAAGCTTTTCTCTTACA
>JAZSAR010000270.1:0-4456 GCA_045601965.1 Clostridia bacterium | reverse complement strand
CGACGGATCAAATTTTACATCCATTTATACGGGAACTTTTGATTTCGGCTCCGACAGAAGCGATATGAGCGATAAAACCGCATCCTGGGGCAACAAGAAGATGCGTGCGATAAGAATTCTCTTTACGGGAAGAGGCGTTGCGACAGCGGCTGAAATAAAGTTTCTTACTGACAGTGCGGCAGTTGAAGCGGAAAAGCCTGAAGTAAAAAAGGCATCAAACGGAGCAGCTTTACTTGAAAGAAGCACGTGGACTATTACGGCAGATTCCGAAATAAAAAGTGTGCCGATAACCAATGTGCTTGACGGCGATAAAAACACTTTCTGGCATTCTTTCTACACAGCAACGGGCGGAAGCGTAACAAGCCAGGATGTACCTCCCTTTACAATTGAAATTGATTTAAAGAAAAAGGAAAAGATTTCGGGCCTCATCTTTACCCCCAGAGACAGCAAAGCGGGAATCATCACGAAGTTTGACCTTTATGCATCCGTTGACGGAGGCGAATACAAAAAGCTTCTGGAGGATAGAGTGCTTCTTGCGGATACCGACGAAAAGGAAGTACTTTTCAAAAATAACGTAGAGGCTGATAAACTAAAAATTGTTGTTACGGAAGGTACCTCTAAGTACGGAACTTTAGCTGAGCTTAATGTGGCAGGCGAAAACAAAAATGCACCGACAATAAGCTTTGAAGAGTTCTTCTCAGAAGACAGCTTAGAGCGAATGGTTGCAATCGATAAAACCGATATTACAGTTAATTGTGAAGCTCCCTTCTGGGCAAGCTTTAAGCCCGGCAATATAATTGACGGAAACACAAATACCTTCTGGCAGACAGAAGCGGGAAGCGACTTTGTTTTAAGCATTGATTTTAACAAGGTTGAAAAGTTTGGCGAAATTGAATATATTCCGAGAAACACCGCAGACTATCACGGCTTCTGGCTTGATTTTGATATAGCCGTAAGTGTGGACGGAGAAACCTGGGAAAATGTGGCAGAGCATTATACCCTTGAAAAAAATCTCGGAGTCAATAAAATTACCCTCGATAAAGAGGTTGAAGCAAGATACGTTGAAATTATCTTTAATGAAACCGTTGAAAGAAGAGTTTCCTGCGCAGAGCTTACTTTCTATCAGACTGTCGCAGCAAAGAAACAGATGGCTGAAAGGAATAAGGAAAGCTATACTTTAACCATAGGAAGCAACATAATTGAGGTTTACAAAAACGGCGAAAGCTACAAAAAGGAAATTGACGTTGCACCTTATATCGTAAACGGTTCCACTCTTATTCCTTTAAGAGGACTTATGGAAGAAATGGGAGCAACCATCGATTGGGCAGGCCACAATCAGATGATTTACATAGACAACGGCGTTTACTATATCGAAATGCAGATATGGAACAAAATTGTTTATGTGGAAAGTCAGAGCTTCGGAAGAGTCCGCTATGCGCTTCTTAATTTCCCGGTTATCAAGGATTCAAGAACCTTTATTCCGGTAAGATTCGTATCCGAACAGCTTGGCTATGACGTTACCTGGGTAGCGGAAGAGCAGAAAATTATAATTACAAAAGCAGCGTGAAAGAAGGACTAATATGACAACACCTTTATATAAAAAGAAAAGCTATTGTAACCCATTGTCCATCCCTGAGCTTCCGCTCGGGGATAACTACGGGGCAGATCCTATGAAGTATACGGGAGAGCCTTATCTTGACTTCAGATCAATATCGGACCCCAGTGTACTTTACTATGACAACAAATGGTTTTTGTATCCCAGTTACGGAATGTGCTATGTGTCCGAGGACTTTACAAACTTTAAGCACGTTCGTACGGAGCCTTACAATATAGGTTACTCTCCGTCAGTTATTCCTCACAGAGATAAATTTTTACTTACCGCCCATTCAAACGGCCTCTTTATAGGTGACAGCCCTACCGGCCCTTTCACCTTTGTTGATGACTTTATAAAGGTTGACGGAAGTAAAATCCGCCCCATCGATTCGGCACTTTTCAGAGACGATGACGGAAGGATTTATATCTACTGGTTTGAGCAGACCATTCCCGATGAGCGCGGACGCTTTATTGCAAGAACAATGGGTGTTGAGCTTGACGGGGATGAGCCGAGAAAATTTAAGACAGAGCCGGTTTTGATTCATCAGTTCAATCCCGATCACTACTGGGAGAGAGGCGGAGCATATAATCAGAACTATGAAAGCGGCTGGGTTGAAGGTCAGTGGATGATGAAGCACAACGGAAGATATTATATGATATATTCTTCTTCCGGGACGGAGTTCCCCAATTATTCCATGGCGGCATATTACTCTGACGAAGGGCCCCTTACCGGCTTTAAGTGCCAGAAGCACAATCCCATCTGTCGTCACGAGCACGGAATTGTAAGCGGTGCAGGCCACGGTTGTATTGAACACGGCCCCGATAATACTCTCTGGGCGTTTTATACAATAACGGCACCGGCGCTTCATCCCTTCGAGAGAAGAATCGGTATGGATCAGGTGCTTGTTGATGAAAACGGCGAGCTTTACTGTAACGTTACGGATACGCCTCAGCTCGGTTACGGTGAGACTCCCGGAAACAGCGATGCAGGGCTTCTTCCTGTAAATGCAAGGCTCAGGCACAGGGTGAGAGCTTCAAGTTATGCAAGCGGAAGAAACGGCTTTTATGCCATGGATGAAAGTATGCTTACCTGGTGGCAGCCGGAAGAAAACGACAGTGAGCCCTGCCTTTGTATGGACCTTACCGCAGACTATACCTGCGAGGCTGTTAGAATCGTATGGCGCGATATAAATATGGATGTGAAAAACGGAATAGTTCCGGGGCCTTATAAGTATGTTGTTGAACAGCGTCTTACAATAGGCTCCGGCGAATGGGAGACAGTTCTTGACATGAGCGGTAATACTGAGGACAGAAACATTGACTATAAGACTTTTCCGCCCATTTTGTGTCGTGAGGTACGTCTTCGCATTACTGAATGGCCCAAGGGAATCACTCCCGGTGTTGTAAGCTTTACGCTTTTCGGAAAGATGAAATAAGAGGTGCCTATGTTAAAAGATGCAAAATGGATAAAGGCACCTATGGAAATTGATGACGGATGCTTTATATTCAAACGGGAGTTCACCTTTGATAAAAAAGTTGAAAAAGCAATTCTTCATGTAACGGCTCTGGGACTTTACAGGGCATACTTAAACGGAAAAGAGCTTAACGTAAGTCTTTTTACTCCCGGCTTTACATCCTATGATAAAAGAATTCAGTATCAGGAATATGATGTGACTGAGTTAATAGGCAAAAACAACAGCCTTTTAATTGAAGCGGCCGAGGGCTGGGCTGTGGGTAATATGACAATTCTTCCCGGCAAAAAGCACCGTTATTCGGATCACATCAAGGTGATATATTCCCTTGAAGTAACATTTTCCGACGGAAGCAGTGAAGCTATAAACTCTGGAAGTGAAACAACGGTTACTACAAGCAATGTTATTTCTTCCTCCATTTACGACGGTGAAACCATTGATATGACCGCTGAAATAAAGCCACTTGGTAACGCTTTAGTAACAGAGTATGAAACTAAGCTTGTCCCTGATGAAGGAGAGCGGGTTTCGGAGCACGAAGTATTTTACCCCTCTGAGCTTATAATAACGCCGAAGGGTGAAAGAGTAATTGACTTCGGGCAAAACCTTGCAGGTTATGTTGAAATTTCCGTTTCCGGGAAAAAAGGCGACCGCATAACCTTGAGTCATGCGGAAATCCTTGATCCCGAGGGAAACTTTTACACCGATAATTTAAGAAGTGCAAAAGCCGTAAATACCTATGTGCTGTCAGGTGAAGGCAATGAAATATTTAAGCCTAAATACTCCTGGCAGGGGTTTAGATATATAAGACTTGACGAATATCCATTTGATACGGTGGATTTATCCTGCTTCAAGGCTGTTGCAGTTTATTCTGACATAAGAAGAATTTCCGATTTTTCATCGGGAAACGAAAAAATCAATCAGCTTTACAGAAACATTATATGGGGGCAAAAGGGAAACTTTCTTGATATCCCTACAGACTGTCCGCAGAGAGATGAGCGAATGGGATGGACGGGTGATGCACAGATTTTTGTCCGCACAGCGGCGATAAATTTCGATGTTGAAAAGTTCTTCGCAAAGTGGCTTTCAGACCTGGCGGAAAACCAATATGAAGACGGTTCGGTTCCGCTTTTTGTGCCTGATTGCAGACTGGCATTTCCGAAAGAAAAGGTTTCCTCCGCCTGGGGTGATGCGGCAACAATTTGCCCCTGGGAAATTTATATGGCATACGGCAACAGGGAAATCCTTGATAAGCAGTTTGACTCCATGAAAAAATGGGTGGACTACATAACAAAGGTAACTGAGAAGGAATTTTTATGGTTCGGCGGAAAGCAGATGGGCGACTGGCTTGCTCTTGATACGGAAGAGTCAAAAATAAGCAACAATCCCGTTTC
>JAZSAR010000269.1:0-15931 GCA_045601965.1 Clostridia bacterium | reverse complement strand
CCGTTTTTAAGGATGGAGGGATTAAGCTTTACGTTACCGGGCTTATATACGCCGTGAACGTTACCGAAGGTTGCTGCAACGGTGTATGTTCCCTTAATGTCCTTAAGTGCATCATAAACCTTTAACATATCTTCGGGAGTTGTGTATAACTTATCGTTTGATACGCCTTCGTTGTTCTGTCCGTCTTCTTCGCCGCCTACAACGCCGGTTTCAACTTCTAAAACGATGTCGTTTGCTGCACAGCGAGCGAAAAGCTCCTTTGCAACAGCGATGTTTTCATCAAGAGTAATGTCGCTTCCGTCGAACATATGGCTGTTGAAAAGATTGGGACGGCCTTCTGCTCTTCTTCTTTCGGTTTCAGCAATCAAAGGAAGCATAAAGGATTCAAGCTTGCCCTTTGTGCAGTGGTCTGTGTGAAGTGCAACATATACGTTGTACTTTTCAGCCATTAATCTAACGTGATCGGCAAGGCTTATTGCACCAAGTACCTTATCCTTTACGTTAAGACCGGATGCAAACTCAGCTCCGCCAACGGAAACCTGCACGATACCGTCAGACTTAGCGTCAGCAAGACCCTTAAGTACTGCGTTTGCAGTTTCCATAGAGGAAACGTTTACAGCGGGATATGCATAGTGATTGTCATATGCCGCCTTCATCATATTCAAATACTGTTCATAATTTACTACAGGCATGGTAAAACCTCCAAATAAAAAATTTCGATTAATTATAACACAATTTCTAAATTATGTCAATTATTTAACCATATTATTCTTTCATATCTTTTCCCGCTTTCGCATAAAATAACCTCAGAAACTGTGTAAAAGGAGTATTTTTATGTGGAAAAAGTATAAACCCTATATAATATCGTGTGCCATTGCCTTAGCTGTTGGCGGACTTTCTGCCCTTCTCACCAAGGGAAATATGGACCTTGCCAAAGATACCGTAATGCCGCCATTATCTCCGCCCGCCTTTTTATTTCCCATAGTATGGAGCATTTTATACATCCTTATGGGAATTGCCTCGGCAATAGTTTATTTAAGAAGGACGGCTCTGCCCAATGAATCAAAATGTGCGCTCACGGTTTACGCCGCATCGCTCATCTTCAACTTTTTCTGGAGCATAATATTTTTTAATCTCCGTGCCTTTTTGGCATCCTTTATCTGGCTGATCATTTTGTGGGTTTTAATTATCCTCTGCATAAAAAAGTTTTATCCTTTTTCAAAAACGGCGTCCTATCTTATGGTGCCCTATCTTTTATGGGTAACTTTTGCAGGCTATCTTAACCTTATGATTTATATCTTGAACAGATAATTTCCTTTAAGGCTTCCTCTGCCTTTTTAGCATCTGCCCTGCCCTTTGTTTCCTTCATTATTTTTCCGATAAGCGGGGCTATCGCCTTTTCCTTTCCTTCTAAAAAATCGGAAATTGCCTTTTCGTTTCCGGTTATTACATTTTCTGCTATCTTTATAAGCTCATCATTTGAAACGGGGGCAAAATCCTCTTTTCTGAAAAGCTCGGAAAAAGGCTTTTTTTCCTCAAACATTTTATCAAAAATTTTCTTATCGAATCGCTTTTCGATTTTTCCCTTTGCCATAAGGGAAAGGACATATAAAACATCGGGTGCCGTGGGAAGGATTTCGCCGTTTTCCCTTGTTTCCTCATCTACAAACTTAAAGGCGGATGAAAGGATAATTTTTGATAAATGAACGGCATCGCCATAGCCCGATAAAAGGCTGTCAAAATATATGGAAAGCGATTTGTATTTTGATATTGTAAAGGCATCCTCCATTGATATGCCAAGTGATGCATAGTGCATTTTCTTCTCCCTCGGAAGAGGGGGAAGTTTTTCTTTTAAGGCAGAAATTTCACTCTCCGATATGTAAACCGAGGGAATGTCGGGCTCCGTAAAATAGCGATAGTCAGATGCACTTTCCTTTCCGCGCATAGCTTCGGTAGCTCCCGTTTCACTATTAAAGCGGCGGGTTTCCCTTACTATTTCTTTTCCCTCCTCAAGCATTGATTCAAGCCTTTTTGCCTCATAATCAATTGCCTTTTTTATAAAGGAAAAGGAGTTTACATTTTTAATTTCAACCCTCTCGCTTATCATCCCTGTCACTTTGTCTTTAAGGGATATATTTACGTCACAGCGAAGGGAGCCTTCCTGCATTTTGCAGTCGGAAATTCCAAGGCGTTTCATGGTAAGTGCCAGATCGGTAAGGTATTCAGCCACCTGCTCCCCTGTCGCAAAGTCAGGCTTTGTAACTATCTCAATCAAGGGCACTCCCGCACGGTTGTAGTCGATTAAAATTTTACCGTCCTTTTTTATGAGCTTACCCGCATCCTCCTCGATGTGGATACGCTCGATTCTTATCCTTCGCCCGTATGTAAGAGTTACGCTTCCGCCAATGCAAAGCGACACGTCGCCCTGGGTTATCTGATAAGCTTTCGGAAGGTCGGGATAAATATAGTTTTTCCTTGCCATATAGGAATAGTTGTTTATTACAGAGCCAAAGGAAAGCCCCGCCATTGCCCCGAAAAGCACAACCTCGTGATTAAGGTGGGGCAAAGCTCCGGGGTGTCCCATACAAACCTCACAGCATTTTGAGTTAGGCTCTCCGCCGAAGGAGTTTTCACAGGAGCAGAAAATTTTGCTTTTTGTAAGCAGCTCAACGTGGGTTTCAAGCCCGATTATGGGTTCAAAATTCAAATTTTTCCGCCCCCTTTTTATAAATTTCGCCCTGCATTGCATCTTCAAAGGCGTATGCCGCACGAAGAATAACATCCTCATTCATCCACTTTGCTGTTATGAGCATACCGAGGGGAAGTCCGTTTTCAGAAAATCCCACAGGCACAGAAAGTGACGGAAGGTGGGAAACCGACGCCGCCGTTAAAAAGCAGTCCTTTAAAAGCTCGGTTGTTTCTCCCAAAAGCGGTGCCGTATGAAATGCCGACGGCGAAATAAGTATGTCAAATCTGCCGAATGCCTCTTTGAAGCTTTCTGCAAGACGGCATCTTTCCGCTTCCGCCTTTTTCCTTAAAGAAAGCTCCTTTTCAGAGGTCAGTATGGCATTTCCCAGAAGGATTCTCATTCTAACTTCTTCGCCGAAGCCCTCTCTTGTATCAATGACGCTGTTTCGTCTTTCGCCGTATCTTACGCCGTCATACCTTGCCAGATTGCTTGCCGCATCGGAAGTTGCAATTATGGAATATATGTCATCCGCCTTGTCCCAGGCAGGGATTTTCACTTCCGACACTTCCGCACCAAGCAATCTGTAGGTTTCTGCGGCTCTTTTGATATATTTTTTCGTTTCATCGTGGGCTTTATCCGTCACATCTGAAATAATTCCGACCTTAAGCCCCTTTACTCCATCCGACAGATTTCCGTAAGTTTTTTTCCTGTCACCCTTTATGGACGTCATATCCCTTTCATCAAAGCGGTTTACCGCATCGAAAACCGCCGATACATCGGAAACCGAGCCTGCGATTATCCCCACTCTGTCAAGCAGGGACGAATGGGCAATAAGACCGCGTCTGCTCAAGGCTCCGTAGGTGGGGCAAAGACCGACGGTGCCCGTATAGGATGCGGGAAGCCTTATGCTTCCGCCCGTATCGCTTCCAAGAGAATAAACCGCACAGCCGGATGCAACAGCTGCTGCACTTCCGCCGGAGGAGCCGCCGGGAGACCTTTTTTCATCAAGAGGATTTATAACCGCTCCTTTAAAGGAGGTGTCACTTGATGCGCCCATCCCGAACTCGTCCATATTGTTTTTCCCGAGAAGCACCACTCCTTCCTTTTTAAGGCAGGCGTAAGTATGGGCATCATATAAGGGATAGTAATCTGCCAGAACATTGCTTCCCGCCGTGGTCAAAATCCCGCAACTTGAAAGATTGTCCTTAAGGCTCATTGGAATGCCTGTAAGCAAGCTATCCTTCTCTTCATCAAAAAGCTTTTCTGCGTAACGGGCGTTTTCATGTGCTTCTTTTTCCGTCACCGTGATAAATGCATTAAGGTGCTTTTTTTCCTTTATTCTTTCAAGATATTTTTCGGTAAGAAGCGAAGGCGAGATTTCTTTATTTTTAAGAAGCTTGTTAAGCTTTTCAATTTTCCCCTTCATAATACGCCTCCGAAACCGAAATAAAGCCGTCCTCTGTCGCCTTTGCATTTTTAACGGCAACAAAATTATCAAATGACGGCTTTGCCTCATCTTCCCTTAAAGAAGTGTCCTTGTATGCAATATCCCCGTCTGTAAGCGATATTCTAAGTATTTTTTTAAGCCTTGATTCAAATATTTCCTTTTCGCCCTTTCTTTCCTTAAGCGCCGAAAGGTATAAAAGCTCTTCGTATGTGTACATAAAACCCCATCCTTTATGATATACAGTATATACTATTTCTTTAAACATTTCAAT
Source organism: Clostridia bacterium (assembly GCA_045601965.1). Taxonomy (GTDB): domain Bacteria; phylum Bacillota; class Clostridia; order CAKSNL01; family HGM11501; genus HGM11501. Next base: position 11,524 of record JAZSAR010000269.1, on the reverse strand, counting down.
ATAAAAAAGCGATGCAATGCATCGCTTTTTTACCCTTTTACCGCACCTGCGGCAACACCCTTTATTATATGCTTCTGGCAAAGGAGATAAAATACAATAACCGGCACAATACTTATCATAATCATTGCCATCGTCGCACCCATATCCACCGTACCGAAGCTTCCTCTGAGGTACTGAATATGAATTGGGATAGTTCGGTACTCGTTTATATCAAGCACAAGATAAGGAAGGAGGTAGTCGTTCCATATCCACATAATTTCAAGCACGCCCACGGAAATAAGGGTTGGCTTAAGCATGGGAAGCACTACAAGAAAGAAGGTTTTAACGGGTCCGCACCCGTCAATGGACGCCGCTTCCTCAATTTCCGACGGAATGGATTTTATAAAGCCCGAAAACATAAATATCGCAAGACCTGCGCCAAAGCCAAGATAAATTATGGGGATGGTAAAGGGCGTATTTAAGTTCAGAGTGTCCGCCGTTCTTGAAAGAGTGTACATAACCATCTGAAAGGGCACAACCATTGAAAAAACGCATAAGTAGTAAACGCCCTTCCCTATTATTCCGCCCACCCTTTCAATGTACCACGCCGCCATTGACGTGCATAAAAGTATGAGCGCGGTGGAAGTTACGGTAATTATAAAGCTGTATAAAACCGACATAAGAAAAGGATAGTTTCCGAAGGTCATACCCTTTATATAGTTATCCGCCCCCACAAAGCTTTCAGCGTCGGGCAGGCTGAAGGTTTCCATATTTATGGCATTATTACTCTTGAAAGAATTAATCAACACCAGCAAAACCGGCATTACATAAAATATGCTGATTACGGAAAATATCACCGTGAGCACTGTTTTCACGGCTCTTTCCCGCCTTAGCGAAGAGAGATTTTTCATCTTTTTACCTCCCTTGATTTTGTTCCGAAAAGCTGCAAAAGTCCTATTCCCACAACCAGTATGCAGAAAAGCACCGCCTTTGCCTGCCCGACACCGCGGTTTGTCACATTGGCGCTGAAGGAATTTACGATGTTTAATGCCATAAGCTCCGTGGTTCTCACCGTGCTTCCGTCAGCTAACATCTCGAAAGGTCTTCCCGCCGTAAGTGCTAAGTTCTGATCATAAAGCTTAAAGGAATTGGTTAATGTCAGAAAGGTGCAGATTGTAATAGAAGGCATCATATTCGGGATGATAATTTTCCTTAGCGCCTGAAAGCCCGTGGCACCGTCAATTTTCGATGCCTCAAGCATATCCTCCGGCACCGACTGAAAGCCTGCGATGTATATAATCATCATATAGCCCACCTGCTGCCAGCACATCAAAATCACAAGCCCCCAGAAGCCGAAGCGCCCGTCAAGCATAATGGAAGTTCCGTAAAATGATAAAATATAGTCAAATATCATGGACCAGATGTAGCCAAGCACGATACCGCCGATTAAATTCGGCATAAAGAAAACCGTTCGGAAAATGTCCGCTCCCTTAATTTTGCTTGTAAGGACATAGGCAACGGCAAATGCGATGAGATTGATAAGAACAAGTGTCACAACAGTAAAAAGCAAGGTATGGCGGAAGGCGTAGACGAAGGATGTATCGGAAAACGCCTGAATGTAGTTGTCTATCCCCGTCCACTCCCAGTCGCTTGTCAGACGAAACCTTGTAAAGGAGAGAAAAAGCCCCTGCAGAAACGGCCATATAAAGCCTATTGAAAACGCAATAAAGGTGGGCAAAAGGAAGAGCCAGCCCATGCGGGCAACGGGCTTCCTTATAAGACCTGATGATAAACCGCCTCGCTCCCTGCGGATTTTTTTATTCACGTAAAATCACACTCTTCCTTTTTCTTTTACTGATTTTCTATCTTGTACTGCTGCTCCCAGCCGGTTATAAATGCCTTTTCCACCTCTGACCAGTCGGAAAGCCCCGCGCTGTACTTTGTGAGAGCATCTACCAAGCCCATACGCCATATTTCAACTCCGGGTGTAAGGTTAAAGTCCCAGCTTACGGAGTATTTACCTTCGTTTACATAGTCCGATGCGTTCCTTATAAAGAGATTGGTGTCCTCGGGCGCTCCTTCGTAGGGTATTGCGCCGAATTCCTCGGTCATCACCTTTGTTCCTTCATCGGAGGTCACAAGCCAGTCCATAAAGTCAAGGGTTGCCCTTATATCTTCCTCGGAGGCGTTTTTATTTACCGCCCAGCAGTTTTCCGTACCGGAGCAAAGCCCCGCATTCTCCTCTCCGGGAACACCTGTGTATATGGGAATCATCTGTAGCTCGTCATCGGTAAAGCCCGCCTCTTTAAGCTTGTGATATTCCCAGGAGCCGTTCTGATAAAATACCGCCTTGCGCTCGGTAAATTCGGCGGTCGCCATATCTGCCGTGGCTGTTGCAAGGCTTGCTCCGGTGACGGATGAATTGTTTATATATAAATCCCATATATTCTTAAATGCATAAAGGTAATCTCCGGTAAGGGACGGCACCTGAAAGTTCACGCCTCTGTCCCTAAATTCGTAGAAGAGGGGCATATTAGCAAGATGCCCCGAAAAACGCCAGGAGGAGGATGAGTCAAGCCCCGATGAAGTAAAGGCATCAAAGCCAAGCTCCCCGCTTCTTTTGTGAATGTCGGAAGCTACAGCGGACAAAGTTTCAAAGTTATATATATCGTCAACAGTGTAGCCCGCTTTTCCGAGTAAACCCTTGTTTACAATTATGCCGAAGCACTCATAGCAATACCCTATTGACGCCACACTTCCGTCCTCATTATAAAGGACTATATCCTGATTGAGCTTGTCGAATACACTTGTTCCTTTAAGGTCATAGCAATAGTCGCCCCAGGTTTTAAGGGATTCCATATTTCCCACAACAAACAAGGTGGGGGCGTTTTTCTTGTCCATCTCGGCAATTAAGGCCGTATTATATCCGCCGGATGCCGCCGTTACCACTTTAACGTCCACTCCGGTCTGATTTTTATAGCTTTTCGCAACGTTCTGAAGCGCCGCATCCGCCTCCGGCTTGAAATTAAACCAGTAGACAGAGCCCGTTTTTTCCGTCGGCTCCTCCCTTGTGCAGGCAGTAAGGGCAAAAATCAGCGATGCGGCAATTAATAATGCAAGTATTTTTTTCATAAAATCATCCTTTCAATAAAGATAGTATATCTATTATTCCCAATCTGAATACAAAAAAGTAAATTTATTTTAAAAAACAAAAATCAAACTTTTCCCGATAAAGTAATAGAAATTTTCTATGGCTTTATTTTTTATAAATGATATAATAATAAAAAAGGAGGAGATATTATGAAAAAAGTAAAAATCGGCGTTCTCGGCGGATATCGCGGAACAAGTATGATTAACTATTGCAAGCGCTCAGACCATGCAGAGGTTGTCGCAATATGCGATAAATCAAAAGAGATTCTGGATGCACAGAAAAGCGCTGCAGAAGGGCTTAACATTACCTTTTATGATCGTTTTGACGATTTTATCAACCACGATATGGATGCCGTTGTACTGGCAAACTATGCAAACGAGCACGCTCCATTTGCAATTGCGGCAATGAAAAAGGGGCTTCACGTTTTTTCGGAGGTACTCCCCTGCCAGACTATGAAAGAAGCCGTTGAGCTTGTTGAAACCTGCGAAGAAACGAAAGTTGTATATGCCTACGGCGAAAACTATTGCTATATGCCTGCAACTACCGAAATGAAAAAACTTTACAGAAAAGGCGAAATAGGCGAATTTGAATACGGCGAATGCGAATATATACATAACTGCGAGCCCATATGGCACAGCATTACCTACGGAGAGGAGAACCATTGGCGAAACAATATGTATTCCACCTACTATTGCACCCATTCTCTCGGTCCCATCATCCATATGACGGGACTGCGCCCCGTTTCCGTAACAGGCTTCGAAGGCATAAATAATGAACGTAATTTAAGAGGCGGCTCCAAGGCAGGTCAGTTCGGAATTGAGATGGTAACCCTGGAAAATGGCGGAATTGTAAAAAGCATTCACGGCGGTCTTTACAAAAATTCAATATGGTATTCTGCATACGGTTCCAAAGGCAGAATGGAATGCGGACGTGAACTTCCGGAAACAGGTCATATCTATAAACTTTATATTAACAGAGACGATGAATCGGGAGCATATAATACCGCAAAACTCGATGCTTATGAACCCAAAAACGAAATAGAAGCCGATGTTTCGGGCTTTGGTCACGGAGGTTCGGACTTTTATTCCATGTACCATTTTATAAACAGAATTCTCGGTGATGAGACTGCTGATATCATCGATGTCTATGAGGCACTTGATATGTTTCTTCCCGGTATGTTTGCCTACCGCTCCGTATTAAACGGAGGAATTCCAATGGAAATCCCCAACTTAAGGGATAAAGCACAGCGCGATAAGTGGCGTAACGACACAGCCTGCACCGATAAAAAGGCGGCAGGAGAAATGCTCCTTCCCACCTTCTCCAAAGGAACCCCTGAAATTGATAAATCTGTTTACGAAAAAATGGCTAAGCTCTGGGAAGATGAATGTAATAAAAAAGAAGGCTACATAAAGGCAGCTCTTAACCAGAGCTCGAAAAAATAAGATATTTCCAACAGAAAATTAAAATACAAATGAAAAAGCGGAATCGCTTCATATTGCGATTCCGCTTTTTTTAATTTTTTAGTCAATAACGGGGAGTAAAAGCTTTTGTCCTACGGAAAGCTCCGACGTTTTAATTTCACTGCATTCCTTAATCATGTAGACAGCTTCTCTTAAATCCATGTCGTTACCGTAAAAATCTTCTGCTATTGACCAGAGGGTGTCACCGGGGCGAACATAAACCTCTTCATACTCGTCATAGCTTTTCTTATCGCCACTGGATAATGCAGAAAAGCTCAGAATGGTTGTGACAAGCACAAGTGAAACCAGTAAAAGCTTGAATAATCTTATTTTCATTTTTCTTATATTTCTTCTTTTCATATCTAATACCTCCAAATACGAACTGTTGTTCTTGTTTGTACCCATATAATACACGAACAAATGTTCTTTGTCAAGTACTTTTTTAAAATTTTTTCAAAAAAGTGAAACAAATGTTTGCATTTTATGAAAAAGTATGCTATAATGATAGCAGAACATACATTCTTATTGTTATTATTTTAAAGAAAGAGGTTTTATTTATGGCAAAGGACAGATCTCAGAACATTCTTGACTTTATAAATGAATACACCAAGGAAAACGGCTATCCCCCCACTATAAGAGAAATATGCGATGGTGTTGGCTTAAAATCTCCCTCAACCGTTCACGGTCATATTGAGCGCTTAAAAAAAGCAGGTAAGCTTGACAAGGCAGATTCCAAAACCAGAGCCATAAAGGTCTCTGAAAAGGAATCAGAAACCTTTACCGAAAAGGAATTTTTGGAGGTTCCCGTTCTCGGCACAGTTGCGGCAGGCGTTCCAATTGCCGCTCAGGAGGATATTGAGCGTACCTTCCCCCTTCCAATGGACTTTGCAAAAAAAGGCGAAATATTTATGCTTAAGGTAAGGGGCGAATCAATGATTAATGCCGGTATTTTCTCCGGCGACTATATAATAGTTGAGCAGACAAGTGTTGCAAATAACGGTCAGATGGTTGTTGCCTTAATAGACGATGAGGTAACGGTCAAAACCTTCTATAAGGAATCGGATCACATCCGTCTTCAGCCCGAAAACGACTATATGGATCCCATAATTGTAAGAGAGGTTGCAATCCTCGGAAAAGTTGTGGGAGTATACAGAAAGTTTTAATACTAAAAAACAAAAAAGGTCGACCACAGGTCGACCTTTTTATTTTGCTTTTTATGCCTTTTTCTTTGTGCAAGCCTTTATTACAAGAAGTGTTCCGATCATAAGAACGATACCGATGGGAAGTGCGATGTATGCGCTCTTAACAATACCTGCGATTATGTAGCATACAAATGATACTGCTGCAACTGTCAAAGCATAGGGAAGCTGAGTTGCAACGTGGTTTATGTGGTTTGACTGGCTTCCTGCCGATGCCATAATCGTCGTATCTGAAATGGGAGAGCAGTGGTCACCGCAAACAGCACCTGCCATACAAGCAGAGATAGCGATGATTTCAAGGTATGCATATTCAGCACCAACTCCGCTGAAGATAGCGAGAACGATGGGAATAAGGATACCGAATGTTCCCCAGGAAGTACCTGTAGAGAAGGAAAGACCAACTGCGATTAAGAATACGATTGCGGGAAGAAGAATTACTACTGCACCTGCATAGTTTCTTACGAATTCAGCAATGAATACCTTTGCACCGAGAGAATCGGTCATTGTCTTAAGAGTCCAAGCGCATGCAAGGATCATAATAGCGGGAACCATTGCCTTGAAGCCCTCGGGAAGAGATTCCATACACTGCTTGAAGTTAAGAACTCTTCTTAACAAGAAGTAGATAACGCTGAAGATAAGTCCGCCGAAGGAACCGTATACAAGACCAACGGAAGCATCGGCATTGGAGAACGCAACCACGAAATTGCGGAAGCCTTCAGCATCTGCTGTAAAGAAGCCACCGGAATAGATAAGTCCGAATATGCAGCCTACGATAAGTACAAGTACGGGAGCAACAAGATCCCATACGCTGCCCTTTTTGTTTTCGTCAGCATCTTCAATAGCCTTGAACATTTCAGCATCCGCAGAAGAGAAGAGGTCACCGTTTTCAGCTGCTTCTTCGTGCTTCTTCATGGGGCCGAAATCAAACTTCATAAGAGCAATTGTAATCATCATAATGATGGTAAGGATTGCATAGAAGTTCCAGGGAATAGCCTTTATAAAGAGTGCAAATCCTTCTCCTTCGGGAGCAAAACCTGCAACTGCAGCTGCCCAGGAGGATACGGGTGCGATGATACATACGGGAGCCGCCGTAGCATCGATTACATAAGCAAGCTTAGCTCTTGAAAGCTTGAACTTGTCGGATACGGGACGCATAACGGAACCTACTGTAAGACAGTTAAAGTAGTCGTCAACAAAGATAAGTACGCCAAGTGCAATTGTTGCAAGCTGAGCGCCAACCTTGGACTTGATGTGTGTGGATGCCCATCTTCCGAATGCAGCGCTTCCGCCGGACTTATTCATAAGAGATACTATAGCACCGAGCACGATAAGGAAAATTATAATACCGATGTTATAGGAGTCTGCCACGGATGAAATGAATCCGTCCTGGAAAAGATGGTCAAGTGTTCCTGTGAAATTGAAGTTTGCATAAAGGAGTGCACCTGATAAAATACCGATGAAGAGAGAAGAATAAACTTCCTTTGTGATGAGTGCAAGTGCTATTGCAATGATGGGAGGAAGAAGAGAAAGCCATGTTGCATAAACAGGAATTTCTTCTTTAGCCACAGCCAAAGCCTTGTCAAGGTTTTCGTCAAAGTTTTCGTCACCGGTTACATTGTCGGAATATCCGTCAATATAGCCCCACGCGTCGAAAGCTTCTTCTTCGATAGCTTCTTCAACCACTGTTTCTTCGATAGCTTCTTCAGCTATTACTTCTTCGGGAGCTGCTTCTTCGGTAGCTTCTGTTGCGGAAACTTCTACCTCTGCAATAATTTCTCCCTCTGCGGCATCTTCGCCGATTAATGCTTCTCCAGGCTCAGCCATAACAGTCATGAACATTGATGACACAACTGTAAATACGAGCATAAGACAGAAGAAAATTTTGAGATTTTTTGCCTTTTTCATTTTACATACCTCCGTATTTTTTAAAATAAATAAGCGGAAGAAGCATAGTTCATCCGCAGCAAAATTAGTCAATTCCCCGATAGCACTCCGCAGATGCGACAGTGCAATACATATTCTGTATTGCCCCAGCAGAAAAAACGTGGCTATTTTCTCCGCTTCGGCAAAAGCCCCTTTCCTTCCCTCTTCTGCCCGAAGTTATTAAGGGACATACTTTTGGCTTTTGCGCCTCTATCTCTTATTTTTTTATAATTTTACCATAAACGTCATATTTCGTCAAGTCTTTTCGCCAAACTTTTTACTTTATACTGTAACGCCCCTGTTTTTGCAACCTTTTACTTGCAATAAACAATATATGGTGCTATAATTAATGATAGATTAATGATTTTAATATAAGAAAGGATTTGTTTAAATTGAAAAAAAGTAAAATCAGAACTGTTATCAAAATAGCTCTTCTGACATTCGGCCTACTCTCCCTTACAGCAGGGCTCATAAATCCTCTTACATACTATTTCGGAACCGAGACCACCGCTTCCTTCGATAATATTTCTTTTAACAATATAGAGGACGATTTGTATCTTATAGAAGCCCAATATCATTATTTTGCAAACGCCGAAGAATACAACGGAAAGGCAAGTTTTGAAGGAGCGAAAGATGAATCCCTTGCCCTTACCCTTCATCCCCTTAAATATTTTCCCTTTATCCCTTCATACGGAGTGCTTGTCACGGGCTATTTTATCCCGAAAAACAGCATAATCTTCTCACTCGCGGGCTTTTTTACCTTTATTTTAGGCCTCTTTGTAAGAACAACAAAAAAAGAAAAGCTTTCAGAATCAGAAAAGGCAGATGCAATCTCTCCCGTTTATCTTTGTCCTGCCTGTGAATGCGAAATTGATAAAGACAGTATTTTTTGTAATTATTGCGGACGTAAAATAATAACGAAAGGTTGATTTTTATGTTTAATGTTAAAGACTACGGTGCAAAAGGCGACGGCAAAACATTGGATACAAAGGCAGTTCAATCTGCAATTGATGCCTGCTATGAGGCTGGCGGCGGCAGAGTTTTATTCTCAGGCGGCAACTTTTTACTAAGCACCGTTCATTTCAGAAGTAATGTTGAAATACATATAGAAAAGGGCGCAACTGTTTTAGGCAGCAAAAATCCCGATGACTTTGAGCCCCTTGAAACCGATGCAACAAACACCGTTTATCAGGACAGAAGCCATAGCTACTTCCACCACAGCTTATTTCATGCAGATTCTGTTTCCGACATTGCATTAACCGGTCTCGGCAAAATTGATATGCAGTCCATATGGGAGGTTCAGCCCGGCTGGAACAGAGGCTGCAAGATAGTAGCTTTCAAAAACTGCACAAACGTTGTTATCCGTGATCTTACAATGAGAAATGCAACTGACCTGGCAGTTTATTTTGCAGGCTGTGAAAATGTAAGAGTAACAGGGCTTGATCTTTTAGTTCATATCGACGGAATAAGCCCCGACAGCTGCAAAAATGTGGTTATTTCCGATTGCATAATCGATGCAGGAGACGATGGTATCGTTCCAAAGAGTTCCTTTACTCTCGGTAAATTCAAGGCAATGGAAAATCTTTCAATTTCAAACTGTGTGGTAAAAAGCCGTTGCAACGCCATAAAGTTCGGTACGGAATCAAATACTGCATTTATAAATACCACCATAACCGGTTGCACAATTTATGACACCCGTTATTCCGGAATAGCTCTTGAATGTATTGACGGTGCATTAATTGAAGGTTTTTCCGTTTCCAACATCTCAATGAGAAACGTGGGAAATCCCTTTATGATTATCGTGATGAACCGCGCAAGAGGCCCGGAAGGAACTACTGTCGGCGAAATAAGAAACATTTCTTTCTCCAACATCACCGCAACAGGCCCCTATGTAGCCTGGGAAGGCCCCACCTGGAACAACGACTGCCATAACGCAAATGACGTTACTCAGATGCCCGTCACCACGCCTGCCATTATAATAGGTCAAAAGGACAGCATAATAAAGAATATTTCTCTTTCAAACATCTTCCTCTCTCTTCCCGGCGGAGGAGAAGAATCATGGAAGCAAAATCCCGTTCCCGTAATCCGCGAAGGCTATGCAGAAAGCATACGCTACGGAAGAAGACCTCCCGCCTACGGTCTTCTTGCAAGGGATGTTGATAACTTAAAGCTTATGAATGTTGAATTCGTAACAGAAAAAGAAGATGCCAGAGACGCTATCTATCTTGAAAATGTAACAAGATATAAAAACATATAAAAAGAGTGCCTGATTTTCAGGCACTCTTTTTCCTCAGAGCAAACAAAAAAAGCGGGCGTTGCCCACTTTTTTTATTTGCTTTCAAGATTAAATTTCTTTCTGAATCTTTCTACACGACCGCCTGTATCAACAAGCTTCTGCTTTCCTGTGTAGAAGGGATGGCACTTAGAGCAGATTTCAACTGTGATGTTTTCCTTTGTAGAACCTGTTTCGATTACTTCGCCGCAAGCACACTTGATTGTTGTCTGCTTATAATCAGGATGAATTCCTTCTCTCATTTACGTTCACCTCTCGTTCATTTGCGCCGTCGGATTTTGCCGACAGCCTATTACTGCATAAGTATAACACAAAGTTTTAAATAATGCAAGAACTTTTTTAATATTTTTGAAAAAATATTTAAAGGGGCACATAATGTGCCCCTTTGGCACACTTTTATTAAAGAATTTCCTTTATCCAGCCCTTGGGAGCTTCTATTCTGCCCATCTGGATACCTGTCAATGTGTCGTAAAGCTTCTTTGTAATTTCGCCCATCTCGCTCATGCCGCTGGGGAATGCGATTTCCTTGCCGTGGTCAACAATTTTACCAACGGGAGAAATAACAGCTGCTGTTCCGCAAAGACCGCACTCAGCAAAGTCCTTAACTTCCTCTAAGGTAATTTCTCTCTCCTCAGCCTCAAGCCCTAAATATTCCTTGGCAACAACCATTAATGAACGGCGTGTGATGGAAGGAAGAATACTGTTTGATTTGGGAGTTACAACCTTTTTATCCTTTGTTACGAAGATAAAGTTTGCACCGCCTGTCTCCTCAACCTTTGTGTGAGTTTTAGCATCTAAGTACATGTTTTCGTCATAACCTTCGTCGTGAGCAGTTACGATAGCGTGCAGGCTCATTGCATAGTTAAGACCTGCCTTAACGTTACCTGTTCCGTTGGGAGCAGCTCTGTCAAAATCAGCAACCTTAAGTGTAAGAGGCTTAACGCCTCCCTTGAAGTAAGGACCAACGGGAGTTGCGAAAATTCTGAACTGATATTCTGTTGCGGGCTTAACACCGATAACGGGGTTTGAGCCTATCATAAAGGGTCTTAAATAAAGGGTTGCACCGCTTCCGTAGGGAGGAACAAAAGCTGCGTTTGCCTTTACTACTTCAGTAACAGCCTCAACAAATCTGTCCTCGGGGAAAACGGGCATTTCAAGTCTTCTTGCAGAGTCTGCCATTCTCTGTGCATTTAAATCGGGGCGGAAGGTTACGATTCTGCCGTCCTCTGTTGTATATGCCTTAAGGCCCTCAAAGCAGGTCTGAGCATACTGGAATACGCCTGCGCATTCGCTTATTGCAATAGTTGCATCCTCTGTAAGTCTGCCCTCGTCCCAGGCACCGTCCTTAAAGTCGGACACATAGCGATAGTCTGTCTTTACATAACCGAAGCCTAAGTTCTGCCAGTCAATATTCTTCTTTTCCATTTAAAACGCCTCTTTCTTTTTAAATATAGATTGATTATAGCATCATATCAGTTATTTTTCAATATACAAATTGACTAAAATTAAATTTCTCTTG
>JAZSAR010000268.1:0-11072 GCA_045601965.1 Clostridia bacterium | reverse complement strand
CCTTTCTTGATTTCGCCCGAAGAAAAATATTCGTTATAAGGACCTTTGTTATCGTCTATTAAATACTTTCTTGATACAAAGGAAGTGAAATCAGTAAGTGTCAATACATCCTCATATATGGGGCGTTTCTTGAGATTTAAGAGATCCTTTGTAAGATAAAGCATAATTGCCTCGCCCCTTAAAAGTGTGGGGGAGATTGTGATGAATTCGCCTTCTCTTTCGAAAGCAATTTCATAAAGCTCGCCGGTATTAAGGTCGATTACGGAAGGCTCTTTGTCGCTTTTTATTTTTATTTTTTCGTTAACTGTGTCACCTGCTGTGTTTACAATGAAATATGCCTCGTTTCCGTCATCAAATAAAAGATGGCGGACATTGGTCTTTACATTTTCTCTCATCGCAACGGGTGTAAATTCGGATTTTACTAAAGAAAGCTTTTTTATTACTTCTTCAGGCTCAAACTCTCCCTTTGGAACGAAAACATTTTCATATGTTACATATTCGCCAACCAAAGCACCGTCTGAAACCTTCGCAGTTTCAACAAATTCTTCATCTATAAGGTCAAAGGTAATGCCCTTTGCCATAAGCATATGCCCTAAATCCTCAAAGGATTTTTTTGCTTCGGCACATACCGTTCCGCCTGCGGCAGCGGAGCGCTGGGGATAGTAAAGTGCGGTTTTGACATCTGCCTTTGAATTTTGCAGAATGTACGAAAGGCGGGCGGTGTAGCCGTTTATTTCTGAAAGACAGTCCATGGAAGGGTTTTCACCGATAAAGTTAGGTCTGTACTGAAGGCTCATAGGATTTTTTCTGTCGTAGGATATTACCATAAAGTTGAAAAGAGAAATTCCGAAGGCTGCCTGGTAATTTACGATATACCGCATCTCATCGTTGGTGATATGAGCACCGTAAACCGCATAGCTTTCGCTTAAGCAGGCTGAGTGTCCCTGCTGTCTTGCGGCACTTGATGCTAAAGCAGGGAAAAATTCGTGGCCTTCAAAGCAGCTTTTGCCGTCGCTGTTGGGATAAGTAATCTGGCTCCAGATTACATCCACACCCGGAATGTCGTAGGCACGGAGGATTTTAAGGGCATTCCCCATTTTCACTGCCGGAAGCTCGGTTCTGTTGTCTCCGCCAAGGTGACCTGCGGATTTCATATTGTTATCATTAAGCCACTTTTTCATTGGATAAAAGTAGTTTTCATACAAAAGCTTTCCGCAAAGCATCATATAATCGCTTCGTGCCTTCATTGCATCCTTTGTTTCGGGACTTACGCCATAGGCAAGAGAGGTCAAAATATAAGGCTTTATATCATAGCCGTATTCATCGGAAAATATCTTGTCAAAATCCTTTGTCCAGTCGCCCATATCGGCTTCATCATCAAACATAATGTCAACGTCATCGCCAAAGGCATCGCCAAAACGCGCTTTAAGCTTTTCGTGGGTAAGCTTTAAGAAAAGCTCCACGTTTTCGTGCCTTGCGTTGTCGCTTCGCATACTTGTATAAGGGGTGTTGGAAGCAATAACAAAGCACTCTGTAATTTCCTTATCCTCGGAAAAAGTGCTTCCTTCTCTGACACATTCTGCGCCGATAAAGCCCGAAAGGGCATCCTTGCTTTTCTTATAAGGAACTTTAGCAGGAAGAATTATGCTTTTTCTGGCTATATCAAGTCTTGCAAGATCCGGGCGCATTTCTCTTATTTTTCCGCATACCATACCGGAGGGGAACCCACCTTCGTTGTAAAGCCAGGTGTGCATCCCTTTTTCCTTTGCATAGCTGTAGGCAAAATATACTCTTTCGATATATTCATCGGACATATATTCGGGGGATAAAAATGTTCGTCTTACCGTGGGACGGAAGTTAGCAGGCTCGCCGAGCACATAAAATGCACGGATTCCCGCATCATACATTTCGTCAATCTGCCTTTTTGTTTCCTCATCGGTAACGGTTGTGTTCCAAAGCCAGGTATAGGCGGGCTGATATTTTACCGGAATGTTTTTAAAATCCATAAAAATCTTCCTTTCTCCAAAATAAGCGGAGGCAAAGCCTCCGCTTAAAGTTCCCCTATTAATTTCTTTAAGTGTATAATACTCTCTGTCCGGCAGAATGTAAATGTCAAAAATACACATCAAATTGTGTTTTTTGCACTTTTGCCTTTTTGGAAAGATACTATGGTTTCCTTAAAATCGCAACAAATTATTCTGCCTTGTCCCAGGGAAGCACTTCCCAGTCAGCGGGAGAATCGCCAAGGTCAACAACCTCCATGGGCTGACCGCCTGCGAGTGCAGATTCGTGTGCTATAAGACCGGGGATATTCCAACGTGCAACCTCCCAGATGTTTGTGGGAGAAAGCTTTCCTGTCCAGTATGCACGGCAGAAGTCATCGATTAAGAAGTGGTGAGTTCCGTTATGTCCGTTTCTGAGTCCTTCAAATTCCTTGGGAAGACGCTCTGTGGGCTGAATGGGGGATGTATTGTAGAAGCCCCAGCACTGAGCAATTTTAGCAACAGCTTCTTCGTAGTTTTCGTTGATTGCGTTGTAAAGCTCTTCAGGCTGGATTTCCTTTGTTACATCGTGGGCGATAACTGCATTGGGATGTTCCTCGCCGCCCTGCCAGTGAGTAAAGGTAGCTCTTGCGAATGAGAAGTCATAGCAGCCTTCGCTTCCGTAGAACTGGGAAATGAAGGTTTCGGGACCGTGCCATGCTACGCATCTGTTTTCATTTACTCTTATGATGCCTCCGTTTGAAAGCTCAATAAGCATACTTTCGTTGGAGAAAGGATTGTTATAAAGGTTCTGCCCGTCGGTTCCGTAAATATCGGTTCTTTCGCTGTTTGCAAAGCCCATAGCTGTAACCTTCTTTGCATAAACGCCGGGCATAGAGCTTAAGAGCATGGATGTTGTGTGAGTGGGATAGAAGAAGGGAGGAATACCTGCAAACTTCTTCCAGTCTTCACCGCCGGAGCTACGAAAGCTTCCTTCCATGTTTCTGATATCGTGGTTGTACTGTGATTCACCATATGCGAAACGACCGAAGGAGCCCTTTGCATACTCTCTTCTGCAGAAGCAGGATGCTGCTCTGTAAAAGCCTGTTTCACCCATGGAATATGTAAGGTGAGTTTCTTCTACAAGGCGCTTGATTTCAGCAATTTCTTCAACCTTAAGTGAGCAGGGAACAGAAGAGTAAACATGCTTTCCTGCCTTAAGTGCTTCAATTGCCATGGGGCCGTGCTTGAAGCGCTGGGTGAAAATTGCAATGGCATTTACTTCCTTGGAAGCAAGTGCTTCTTCAAAGCTGTCGATAATTTCTACGTCAAAGTGCTGGCTGTACTTTTCTGCACGTGCACGGATAAGGTCACATACATAAACCTTTTTTACATAGGGATGAGCCTTGAAAAGTTCCACGAAATACTGTGCGAAACGGCCGCATCCGATAATGGCTACTGTGATTTTTTCTTTGTTTATTGACATTTTTATCAACTCCTTGTCTTGACTATATCATATCCGGCTGTTATAATGTATTAAAAAACCAATAAAAAATATGAAAAAACAAAGAGGTGTTGTTATGAAAACGGCAGAGCTCAACCCTTTTATAAGGTATGCATCGCTCCATAGTACGGAGGTGCACAGAAGCAAATATGTATCGGTGTGCTATGACTGCCGAGTGTTTTTTTCGGTGAAAGCTACGGGGGTGCTTATCATCGGTAATGAAAAATATGATATTTCCAATAACACCGCAGTTTTTCTTCCGCCGGGGACGCATTACCGCTTTTTCTTTAACAAGGAAAATTCAGGAAGGGTTATATTTATAAACTGTGATTTGGTAAGTGATTTTTCCCATATGGAAAAATCGCTTGGTACAGCGGTGGAGGAAATCTTTGACGAGACCAAGGTTACAAAATATCCCCTTTTGCCCGAGCTTTCGGAGCCAATCGTAAAAAATGTTCCCGATATTTACCATATGCTTTCAAGGATTACGGAAAACTTTATGGGAAAAAGAGCGTTTTACCGGGAGGAATCTTCCGCACTTTTAAAACTTTGTTTGATTGAGCTTATAAAAAAGACAAAGGAAAGCAAGCATTCAAAGCTTTGCGAATCGGTTATGGAATTTATAAGGGAAAATTATGCCGATTCTTCCGTTACAAACGCCGTGATTGCGGAAAAGTTTTCTTATCATCCTTATCATTTAAGCCGTATTATGAAAGAGGAAACGGGAAAGAGCATCCATAAATATCTTATGGACTATCGCCTTCGTGCTGCAAAAAATCTTCTTTCGACCACAGCCTTTTCCGTTGAGGAAATTGCCTATAAGACGGGATTTTCCCAAACGGCGTATTTCGTGAAGAGCTTCCGCCAGAAAACGGGGATGACACCTAAAAAATACCGCTCGTCGGTAACGCTTAATCTTTAATTATATTTATGTTACAAGTGTGTGAAAAATATTGATTAGTACGGCATAATATGGTAATATAATAATACAAAATAAAAGGAGGATTTTTAATGAAAAAGTTACTATCATTGTTGTTGGCAGCGGTTTTGGTTTTCTCCCTTGCTTCATGCGGGAAAAAAGAAGAATGTATCCTTCTTTTTCATAATGAAGGGGATACGGATAGCGTTAATTTAAGCTATGATATAACAGGAGATGGCAAGGAAGATGCCGTGAATGTAGCGCTTACAGAGGATTATTACATTGAAGTTGCTATGGGAGAAAGCAAAATATCCCTTGGCTACGGAGAAGCATATTATATAGACAAGGTATATGCGATTGACCTTGATGCCGAAGAAAAAGGAAAAGAGCTCCTTCTCATAACGGAAGAGATAAGCAGCGATATGATGCTCAGAATACTAAAGCCTGAAGGCGGAACCTTCCGTCTTTACGACTTTGTAAATATCGACCGCTATACCGGTGAAACCTATACATGGGATACTTTGTCAGTAGGTTATGAGCCCGAGGTTTCCTTTGAAAACGGACTTTTAAAAACTTCAAAGAGAGGCCACACCGGTATGTGGTGCGTCGAAGCGGAATATGCCTTCGACGGAGAAAAATTTACCGAAGTTGAAATGGAAGAAAGAAAGGTTGTAAGACCTTCCTACAATTCTGAATGGTGGACTGATTTATCCGGTGAAGAAAAAACGGCAATGGATGAAGGCTATGTGATTGCCAAAGCGGATTTTGAAAACTACGGTGATGTTCCGGAGCGTGAGGATATGATTGCTTTAAGTGCCGGTGATTGGTTTAAGGTAACGAAGGAAGATTCCGACGGCTTTGTATTTATAGAAAAGAAATCGGGAGAATCAGGCTGGATTTATATGGGAAACTTTGCAGACAACCGCTACGAAGTATCTGAAATAGCGTTCTTCCTGGCAGATTAAAGAGGTTTTTATGGTAAAAGTAAAAGATATAATTTCAGAAATTGAAAAGATTGCCCCTCAATCTCTTGCCGAGGATTTTGACAACGTAGGGCTTTTGCTGGGGGACTGTGAAGCAGAGGTTAAAAAGGTGCTTTTATGCCTGGATGCCGATGAATTTACGGCGACAGAGGCATCGATGAAGGGCGCGGATATGATAATTTCCCACCATCCGCTAATATTCCATCCCCTTAAGGACTTGTGCTTTTCCAAAAGCGCCGGAAGGTGCATGAAAACTCTTATCAAATCGGATATCGCAGTTTATTCTGCCCATACAAATATGGATATTGCAGAGGGTGGCTTAAACGACCTTGTGGCAAAAAAGCTTTCGCTGAAGGTTGTATCAGATATTGCATTCGGTGAAAAGGAGCGCACCTGCGGAAGAATTTGCGAAGCTGATATGGCGCTTGGTGAGCTTATAAAAAGGGTTAAAGAGTGCTATAACCTTCCTTATGTCCGTTATGCAGGAGATGAAGATAAGAAGATAAAAACCGTTGCCATCTGCTCCGGAAGCGGAAGAGGGCTTACCGATGATGCGATAAAAAGAGGGGCGGATTTATACATCACGGGAGACCTTACCTATTCTGATATACGTAATCTTTCGGAAAACGGCGTTTCCTATATTGAAGTGGGACATTACGATTCCGAAATTTCAGTTACAGAAATTTTCAAGAGTATAATCGAAAAAGCTTTTCCCGAAATTGAAATATTGATATCAGAAGAGAAAAATATAGTAAAAACAGTGTGAGCATCGCTCACACTGTTTTTTTAGCGAATATATTCTTCGGGGTTGACTCTTTTGCCGTTTTTACGCATCTCAAAGTGCAGGTGAGCTCCTTCTCCGGATTCAATCAGGGAACTTTCACCTACATAGCCTATAATGTGTCCCTTTGCAATTTCCTGTCCTTCAATAACGGTGGTTTCACCGTGGAGGTTGGCATAAAGTGTTTCAAAGCCGTTGCCGTGGTCAATTCTTATACAAAAACCTAAAAGACTGTCTTTGCCGACAAATTTAACTCTGCCTTTTTCTGCTGACAAAACTTCACTTCCTATGTCGGCTGAAAAGTCTATGGCTTCGTGGCTTCTCCAGTCCTCCAAAACTTCGGAGAAAATTGGAGAAACGGAATAGGGTTTCGTTTTTGTGCCATTAACGGGTAAGGAGGGAGAAAAGGAAGCTGATGAAGATACAGGAGCGGCAACAGTATTTTCAGGACTTTCATTGACTGCGATTGCATCATCCTGAGGCGCCGGTTCTGAAGCTTTTTTTGCTTCTGTTTCTTTTACCAGACGCTCATCGGGCATAAATTCGATGGTCTCTTTTTTGTAGGTTTTATCTGAGAGCTTATCGTTTCCTTTTGTAATAAAGGCACGGGTTTCTTCAATTTCGGGAGTAAGGTTGTTTTTTATTTCTTCGGTTTTAACCAAAAAACCTGCTATAAGGGCGAAAAGCATACAAAGCGACAGGGCGAGGTAGGTCTTGTATCTTTTAATAAAAGCTTTAATTTTATCCAAAAAGCTCATCCTTTCGTGAAAAAATGGTTTGTATTTTGTAGTATAGGAGAAAAAATAGCTTTTTATTCTGCCATTTTCAAGTTTTTGCTTGAAATATTTAATATTGTGTTGTATAATAATAGGTATGCTAAAATGCCATTGGTATATCGTTTTTGTTGATATACAGACTTAAGGAGTGAGACAGTATGGCTAATACGCGAAAAAATTATACATTACCCCTTATTCCTGTAAGAGGTCTTGTTATATTTCCTTTTATGGTGCTTCATTTTGATGTGGCAAGAGAAAAATCCATTGCGGCTCTTGAAGCGGCAATGAGGCACGACCAGCTTGTAATGCTTTCGGCGCAGAAAAACATTGCAATTGAAGAACCGGCTGAAGAGGATATATACGAAATCGGATGTATCGCAAAGGTAAAGCAGATGCTTAAAGTACCCGGCGGTACCATAAGAGTTTTGGTTGAGGGCGTAAAAAGAGCAAAAATCGTCAAAACAGATTTTACTTCCGAGGAATTTATTTTATCAAATGTAAGGGCGATTGATTCTGAAAATGCAGAATTTGCCGAAAATGATTACGATGCTACGGTAAGAAGAATACACGAGCTTCTTAAAAAAGTTTCACAGTTAAGCGGTCAGATAAATATCGATGTTATAAATAACATTTCCTTAAAGGATGATCCCGGGCAGATGGCAGATTCTATTGCCACAAATGTGTTTGTTAAAGTTGAGGACAAGCAGGCGGTTTTGGAAGAGCTTTCCGTTGCGGCAAGAATTGCTCTTGTAATTAAAATTCTTTCCCGCGAAGCTGAGGTTTATGAAATTGAACAGAAAATCGCCATGAAAACCAAAAAGCAGATTGATAAAAATCAGAAGGATTATCTCCTTCGTGAACAGATGAAAGTTATTAAAACCGAGCTTGGTGAAGACGGCGAGGAAGAGGATGAATATTATAAGCTTTTAGCAGAGTCAGACCTTTCGGATGATATGAAAAAGAAGGTTGAAAAGGAAATAAAGCGTCTTTCGGGTATGCCCTTCGGAACAGCGGAAATAAGCGTTATCAAGCAGTGGCTTGATACGGTTTTTGAACTTCCCTGGAAGGATGAGGAATTAAACGAACCTTCGCTTTCCGAAGCTATGGAAATTTTAGAAAATGACCATTACGGACTTAAAAAGGTAAAGGAAAGAATTGTTGAATACCTTGCAGTGCGTAAGCTGTCAGGAAGCACAAAGGGCCCCATCATATGCTTATATGGCCCTCCCGGCGTGGGTAAAACCTCAATTGCAAAATCAATTGCAAGGGCAACGGGCAGAGAATATGTAAGAATGAGTCTTGGCGGCGTGAGAGACGAAGCTGAAATAAGAGGTCACAGAAAAACCTATGTAGGTGCAATGCCCGGTAGAATCATAAATGCCGTAAAGCAGGCAAAGAGCAAAAACGCCCTTATTCTGCTTGACGAAATTGATAAGCTCGGAAGCGACTTTAAGGGCGACCCTGCATCTGCGATGCTTGAGGTTTTGGACGGTGCACAGAACTTCGCTTTCCGTGATCACTATTTAGAGTTACCCTATGACTTATCGAAAATTCTCTTCATTACAACGGCAAACAATCTTCAGACCATACCCCATGCACTTCTTGACAGACTTGAGGTAATTGAAATAACAGGCTATACCAACGAAGAGAAAATGCACATTGCGAAAAATTATTTAATCCCCCGTCAGATGGAGGAAAACGGCCTTAAAAAAGGTAATATCCGTATGGGGGACGAGGTAATTGAAACCATAATCGACGGCTATACAAAGGAAGCCGGCGTAAGAAACTTGGAACGTGAAATCGGAACTGTTATGCGAAAGGCGGCAACTATGATTGTGACCGACGGCAGAAAGGCGGTTTCCGTAACAGGTAATAATCTTAAGAAGTTCCTTGGTGTAAGAAAATTTCAGAAAGATACGCTTGCGCACGAAAATCCTCCCGGTGTTGTAACAGGTCTTGCCTGGACAAGCGTGGGCGGAGTTACGCTTACGGTTGAAGTGGGTGTAATGGAAGGAACAGGTAAAATTGAGCTTACAGGCTCCCTTGGTGACGTAATGAAGGAATCTGCTCGCGCCGCAGTAAGCTATATAAGAAGCAGGGCGGAAGATTACGGAATAGGCAAGGATTTCTATAAAACGAAGGACATTCACATTCATTTCCCCGAAGGTGCAACGCCTAAGGACGGGCCTTCTGCAGGCATCACTATGGTAACTGCAATTGTAAGTGCACTCACCGGAAAAAGTGCAAAGGCGGATGTCGCAATGACAGGTGAGGTTACGTTAACAGGAAGAGTTCTTGCAATCGGCGGTCTTAAGGAAAAAATGCTTGCAGCTTACCGTGCAGGCGCAAAGACGGTTATAATCCCCCGCGAAAACAAGAAAGACCTTGAGGAAATTCCTTCAGAAGTTATGGAAAACTTAAAGGTTATAACTGTAAAGCATGTTTCCGAGGTTATTGAAAAAGCAATCGGAAAGTTTGATAATAAAACGGAAAAAGTTGAAATCATTCCCCATGAAGAAAAAAGCGCTTTGAGGGATATGATAAACTGAGAAAGGGTGAAGCGTATGAATCTTAATAATGCCTCACTTGTAATAAGTGCCGTTAAAGAAGCACAGTACCCGAAAACGAAATTGCCCGAGGTTGCCTTTGCAGGCCGTTCAAATGTGGGAAAGTCATCCTTTATAAATAAGATGCTTAACCGCAAAAATCTGGCGAGAACATCATCAAAGCCGGGCAAAACCGCAACCATAAACTTTTATAATATTGATAACACCTTAATGCTTGTTGACCTTCCGGGCTACGGCTATGCGGAGGTTTCCAAGGCTGAAAAGGAAAAATGGGCGGAAATGATAAACCACTACCTCTATACAAGGGAAAACTTGATGACTACCTTTTTGGTGGTTGACTCCCGACATAAGCCCTCGGCGGATGATGTTACGATGTACGGCTTCTTAAAGGAAAGTCAGGGCTGCGTAATAGTAATTGCAACGAAAACCGACAAGGTTAAAAAGTCCGAGCTCGAAAAAAACATTGAGCTTATAAAGGAAACTCTTTCCCTTGATGAGGATGATGTATTGATTCCCTTCTCCGCAGAAAAAGGCGAGGGAGTAGAGTCTGCCTGGGAGGTGCTTTATGACGTTGTTGAACAAAGCAATCAGTGAAGCATTCATAGAAGCTGAAAAAGCTAAAGAAGAAGGCGAAATTCCTGTTGGAGCCGTTATATTCAGCGACACGGAGATAATAGCAAAGGCACACAACCTAAGGGAACAGAAAAAATCCCCCACGGCACACGCGGAGATACTTGCAATAGAAGAAGCCGCAAAAAAGGTTTCAGACTGGCGGCTTAATGATTTATCCATTGTCGTAACCTTGGAGCCCTGCGTGATGTGCGCCGGCGCAATAATGAATTCAAGATTAAAAAATGTATATTTTGCCGCATACGATCCCGATGCCGGCGCCTTCGGAGGAAATATGGATGTATCGGAAGGCAGGTTATGCATCTGCGGCGGAATATTCAAGGAAAAAGCAGAAGATTTAATATCCGGATTTTTTAAAGAAAAGAGAAAGGATGAAGAATAATGGAAAAGGAAAAGTTTTATATAACAACTGCCATTGCATACACTTCAAGAAAGCCCCACATAGGTAACACCTATGAGGTTGTTTTAACCGATGCAATTGCACGTTTCAACCGTCTTATCGGTAAGGATGTATTCTTCCTTACAGGAACAGACGAGCACGGTCAGAAAATTGAAGACTGTGCAAAAGAGGCAGGTATTACTCCTCAGGCATACGTTGACAAGGTTGCAGGTGAAATAAAGGACATCTGGAACCTGATGGGCGCAAGCTACGATAAGTTCATCCGTACAACAGATAAGGAGCATGTAGAGGTTGTACAGAGAATTTTCAAGAAGTTCTATGACCAGGGAGACATCTATAAGTCCGAATACGAAGGACTTTACTGCGTTCCCTGCGAATCCTTCTTTACCGAAACCCAGGCAGAGGGCGGAATCTGCCCCGACTGCGGAAGACCTGTAAAGAAAACCCACGAGGAAGCATATTTCTTCAAAATGAGTAAATATCAGGACCGCCTTATAAAGTACATCGAGGATAATCCCGACTTCATTCAG
>JAZSAR010000267.1:0-4910 GCA_045601965.1 Clostridia bacterium | reverse complement strand
AGCCAAGCTTTTCAAGGATTGCACGATATCTTTCGATGTCGATTCTTTCAAGATAGTTAAGTAAGCTTCTTCTCTTACCTACCATCTTAAGAAGACCTCTTCTTGAGTGATGGTCCTTCTTATTCACCTTGAGATGTTCATTAAGATGATTGATTCTCTCGGTCAAAAGAGCAATCTGAACTTCAGGAGAACCTGTATCGTTCTCGCTTGTGCGATAAGTTGCGATAATTTCCTGCTTTCTGTCCTTTAACATTACTACACCTCCTAATTTAATATCTCCTTTACACGAAGCAAAGGGCGGTGAACCCCGAAACCTCGCATAAGGTTTGGCCATTTCTGAGCCATCATTTATTTTAACACAAACTCAGCTGTTTGTCAAACATTTTTTTGCATTTTTTACATCTTTTTCAATTTGTCTTTTAAGTTCGTCTGTATTACCGAACTTTTTCTCTCTTCTTATTATTCTGAAAAAAGA
The DNA here is from genome assembly GCA_045601965.1 of Clostridia bacterium. Lineage (GTDB taxonomy): Bacteria > Bacillota > Clostridia > CAKSNL01 > HGM11501 > HGM11501. Next base: position 4,435 of record JAZSAR010000267.1, on the reverse strand, counting down.
AATTTTTATCCGTTTCCCGTAAATATCTTCATTAAAATCCATAAGATTTATTTCCATTTTCGGGTTCTTTCCGTCCTCCACCGTGGGATTAAGCCCTACATTTACAACGGCATTGTAGGTTTTCCCCTCCACTTCTGCCTTTGCGGCATAAACACCAAAAGGCGGAAGCACCTTTTCCTTTCCGGGAAAAATATTTGCCGTAGGAAAACCCAAATTTCTGCCAAGTCTCTTTCCATGGACAATTTCTCCCTCATAGGAATGAAGTCTTCCTAAAAGAAGATTGGCACTGTAAAAATCACCGTCTTCGATAAAACGCCTTATGCAGCTGCTTTTAACGGGAATATCCGCAATTTTAATTTCCGGAAGAATGTGTACGGAAAAACCGTACTCTTCTCCAAGGCGGGAAAGAAGTACCGAATCGCCTTCCGAGTTTTTTCCGAATTTAAAATCGTAGCCAACAAAAACTTTTTTCGCACCAAGCCTCCCGATAAGCTCCTCCCGGACAAAATCGACGGGGCTTTTCCCGAGAAATTCTTTTGTTGCTTCCTTTAAGAAAAGGTAGTCACATTCCGTTTCGGATAACGCTTTTATCTTTTCTTCTTCGCTTTGTATAAAGCAAAGCTCGTTGCCAAAAACCTTTTTCGGGTGCGGTGAAAAGGTATATATGACACTTCTAAGGTTGTCCTTTTCATCATTTGCCATTTTGATAAGAGCCTTATGTGCCATATGTACGCCATCAAAATTTCCTATGCAGACGGAAGTATTATTAAGTTTTTCGCCTTCGCCTAATCTTATCACAAAATCAACCCTTTGTTGCTCCGTAAAAGCTTTTCACAAGCTTTAAACATTTCTTTCCGTCCACCATTACAATTTCTGAAACGGAAAGAAATTCACCATTTTTGTTAAACACTCTGTACTTTCCGATTTCGCCTTCGCAGTAGGCACTTACACCGTTTTTCACAAGATATTCCTGCTTCTCGCTTGCCGTAAAATCAGGGTAGTCAAAAAGTCTTTCCGTCGGAATAAGATGCTTTTCAATATCCGAAATATCCGAAAGCGATGAGAGCTTCACAGCATCTTCCAGCGTAAAATTACCGCTTTTCGTTCTTTGTAATTCCGCCATATGGGCAAAGCAGCCAAGCTTTATGCCTATGTCGTGACAAAGACTTCTTATATACGTCCCCTTTGAGCAGTCAATATCAAGGGTAACGTCATTACCCGCTCGATGCACAACCGAAAGAGAATGAATTGTAATTTTTCTTGCTTCCCTTTCAATTTCTTTACCCTCCCGGGCAAGCTCGTAAAGCTTTTTACCGCCTATTTTAATTGCGGAATACATTGGCGGAATCTGCATAATTTCTCCGCGGAAAAAGGGCAGTACATTTTCAATCATCTCATCGGTAATGCCAGATGCATCGCCGCTCTTAGTTACAGCACCCGAAGCGTCATAGGTCTCCGTTGCAGAGCCTAAACGCATTACGGCACGGTAGCTTTTTTTATCGTTTCCGCTCATTATATCGGCAGCCCTTGTGGCATTGCCTATGCAAACGGGGAGAACCCCCGTAGCGTCCGGATCCAATGTCCCTGTGTGCCCTACTTTGAAAGGACGGCAAAGCCTACGTACCTTTGCAACAACGTCAAAGCTGGTAAAGCCCGCTGCCTTGTCAATTACTATTACTCCGTTCATCTTCGTATCCTTCAATTTCCTTCTTAAGCATTTTCACAATGTCGCGGGTTAAAATTCTCACATCTGTATCGCCGGGAAGTGTAAAACCGCTGGCGCGCACGTGTCCTCCTCCGCCGAAATGGGCTGCAACACGGGATACATCCACATAATGCTTGCTTCGAAGGCTTACCTTAACCTGATTTTTCACGGTGATTGAAAATGAAGCCTCTACTCCCTCAACGCCTCTGCCAATCTCAGAAAAGCCTTCGCAGTCCGAAACCTCGGCTCCGGTTTCCTCAAAATCCTTTTTAGTTATAATAACCGAGGATATTTTACCGCCATGATAGAGCTTTAACGACTCAAGCGCCCTTGACTTAAGCTTAAGTTTAGCCAGCGACTCCGATTCGTAAATTTCTATGCAGACCTTATTTATGTCAGCGCCGCACTTCAAAAGTTCAGCACTATATATAAAGCTTTCCGGGGTGGTGTTGGAAAACTTGAACCCACCGGTATCGGTGATAATTCCGGCATAGAGCTGCTCTGCCTGACGAGAAGAAATCCTTCCCGTAAGCTCCATTATAAGCTCATATATAATTTCACTTGTACTGGATGCCTTTGCTTTTATATAGTTGACATCGCCGTACCCCACGTTTGACACGTGGTGGTCTATGCAGATACGTCTCTTCGCATTATCGAAAATATCCTTGCGCTTTCCCATTCTTAAGGCATCTCCGCAGTCAAGAGAAATAGCAAGATCAAAAATTTCATTGGATTCTGTGATGTAATCATCACAGAATTCTTCAAGATATGAAGGTGGAGCTTCCTCTATTGCTACAGATACTTTTTTCCCTTTATCTTTCAGTGCCGCGGCAAAGGAAAATGCGGAGCCTACCGCATCTCCGTCCATGTTGACATGGTTAAGAAGAACGATGCTCTCCGCTATTTCAATTTCTTTTATAATATCAGAAAATTTACTCATTTTTTCCCTCAGACCCCTTAAGCGCATCTTCAATTATCTTGCTGATGTGAATTTCGTGCTCGATGGAATCGCTGATTTCAAAGCTTAACTGCGGTGTAATACGAAGATCAACTCTTCCTGATAACTCGCGCCTTATATATCCGCTTGCGGACTTAAGTGCAGCAAGAGTGGACTTTTTATCCTCCTCTGTGCCCATCACGCTTAAAATCACCTTGGCATGGGATAAGTCCTTTGCCACCTTAACGGCAAGAATACTTACCATCCCCTTCATCCTGGGGTCTTTTATTTCTCTTAAAATATTCGAAAGTTCCCGCATTACTTCTCCGGAAATTCTCTCTATTCTGTCGAAACTCATTTATCTTTCAACCTCTTCCATAGTGAAGCTTTCAAATACGTCGCCTTCCTTGATGTCGTTGAACTTTTCAATGCTCATACCGCATTCAAATCCAGATGCAACTTCCTTGGCGTCATCTTTGAATCTCTTAAGAGAATCAATAGCTCCTTCGTAAATAACGATGCCGTTACGTACAACACGAACCTGATTGTTTCTCTGAATTACACCGTCTGTTACATAGCATCCCGCAATTGTACCAACGCTTGAAACCTTGAACGTCTGACGAACTTCTGCATGGCCTGTTACCTTTTCACGGAACTTAGGTGCAAGCATACCCTTCATAGCCGCTTCAATTTCGTCGATTGCATCGTAAATAATACGATACATTCTCATTTCGATGCCCTTTGTCTCAGCTGCAACTCTCGCACCGCCGTCGGGACGAACGTTAAAGCCTACGATGATAGCATTGGATGCGGATGCAAGCATAACGTCGGACTCATTTACACCGCCGACTGCACCGTGGATAACCTTAACCTTAACTTCCTCGTTGGAAAGCTTTTCAAGACTCTGACGAACTGCCTCAACGCTACCCTGAACGTCAGCCTTAACAATAATGTTAAGAGTCTTAACATCGCCCTGGGAAATCTGAGCAAAGAGGTCGTCAAGATTTACGGCGGACTGAGCCTGTATAGCCTCGTCCTTAATCTTCTGCTTTCTTGCTTCAACAACGTCACGAGCCGCTCTTTCATCGTCAACTGCGAAGAAAATTTCTCCGCCTTCGGGCGCTTCGGAAAGTCCTACAATTTCAACGGGTACAGAAGGCCCTGCTTCCTTAATCTTATTCCCCTTATCGTCGGTCATAACACGAACTCTACCCACGCTGGTTCCTGCAACAACCACGTCGCCCTGCTTAAGTGTACCACGCTGAACTAAAACTGATGCAACAGGACCTCTTCCCTTGTCAAGACGGGATTCAATAACGGTACCCTTGGCATTACGGTTCGGGTTAGCCTTAAGTTCGAGCATATCGGCACTTAAGATAACCATTTCAAGTAAGCCTTCGATATTGATTCTCTGCTTTGCAGAAACCTCCACACAAACAGTATCTCCGCCCCACTCTTCTACAAGTATATCATTCTCGGAAAGCTCACGTTTTACTCTTGCAACGTCGGCACTTTCTTTGTCGATTTTATTGATTGCAACGATTGTTGTAAGACCTGCAGCCTTTGCGTGGTTAATAGCTTCCACTGTCTGAGGCATAATGCCGTCGTCTGCCGCAACAACCAGAATTACGATATCGGTTACCTGCGCGCCGCGTGCACGCATGGAGGTAAACGCTTCGTGACCGGGAGTGTCGATGAAGGTTATTATGCGGCCGTTGCAGGTAACGGTATACGCACCGATATGCTGGGTGATGCCGCCTGCCTCGCCTTCGGTAATGCTGCTTTCGCGAAGT
>JAZSAR010000266.1:0-3316 GCA_045601965.1 Clostridia bacterium | reverse complement strand
TATCCTATGCAAAGGGTTCTTTTTGCACTTTCGCCTGCAATTTTATAAAACACACACTTTGAAGGCTCTATTACAGAACGTACCAAGGTATCCGTTATAAAAGCCGCCCCCATTCCGCTTCGCGCCATATTGTAGGCGGTTATAAGCTGGTCTGTGTAAAGCACGGTGCGGGGCGAAATACCCGCCTCGTCACAGAGAGTTGACACTCTGTGATTCATATCGTTCCCCTTTTTGAGCATTACAAAATCAAGGGAGGAAAACTCGCTTATATCAACGTCGGGCACATCCTTATCAAGGTTTCTTCCGTCTGCGATATCCTTATCCGTAAGCCTGAACTCCTTAAGCCGTTTATTTATTTCAAGGTTGCTTGGCACTGCTAAAAGAAGCTTATCATCAAGAAGAGGAAATGAGGTATAAAGCTCAGGATCAAATTCATAGTCAATAAGAAGGTCAATTTTGGATTCAAGCAGCTGAGCCTGTAAATCGTGCATATTGGACTCGATAAGCTCAACGGAAATTCCGGGGTACTTTTTATTGTACTCTTTTAATATTTCAGGCATAATGAAGGCGGAAACAAAGTTTTCGCCGCTGACCTTTATATGTCCTGTTTTTATTTCAGACACATCTTTAATTGTTTCCATCATATCTTCTTTGATGGTTTTTATCTGCTCTATCGCCTGAATGTAAACCTTTCCCGCATCCGTAAGCTGAACGGGAACGGTGCTTCTGTCAAACAAAACCGCGCCGATTCTCTCTTCTGCCTTTTTAATTGCAGAGGAAAGTGCAGGCTGTGTCACAAAAAGTTTTTTAGCCGCAGTTGAAAAGCTTTTTTCCTTGTACACCTCATAGACATAGTCCATTTCTTCCGGCATAATATCACCTCATAAATTTCTTTTATACCTTATAGAGATATTATACACCTTTTTTATGAGAAGTGCAAGGTAAAGTTTTTCCTGCGGCTAAAACTCACAGTATTTTTTCCGTATCTTCTATTGCCTTTGCTGCTTTTATGATAATTTCGCTTAAAGGACTAATCCTTCCCGGCTGCATTTTTGATAAAGGAGTATTAAAGAAATCCTCTTTAATAACTTTCATCGGCTCATTGAAAGCAGGCTCTGTTCCCAGGGGTTTTGCAAGATGGGAAAATCCGATTTTTCCCTCCTCAATAAATATGTATTTCACAAGCTCGTACGCCGCCTGTGAACAATATGTATTCCATATATTACGCTTTAACGTGGTTTCAAAATCAGGATTAACGGGAGCTTCCTCACTTAAGCCTTTAAGCGTCTCATACACAGAAAAATCCTTGCTGTGGGAAAGTAGCTCTCCGAGAATTTCCATAAGGCTAAGATAGTGCCTCTTAAGAGTCTCTATCCTCTTTTCCTCCCCTGTTGCTTCCACCGCCTTAATGACGATATAGTTTAAAAATCTTGATATAACCGTTCTTGTAAGATCTATCGTATCCCTCAATATAAACTCATCTGAAAATGCCTTTTCATTTTCGGATAAATTTATAAGTGCTTCTTTAATATCCTTCATCATCGGACGGGTTTCTTCAATTTTTCCGTTCCAGTATTTAACCAGTGCACTGTCAGGCTGCGGTTTTTGCCTTAAGAAAATCGTAAGCTTAACCCACATACTCTGATGTACAAACCAGGAAGGACAGTATTTGACGTAATTTTCATCATCCTTGCTCCTTTTTGTATATCCGCCCCAGTCGGAAAGCTTTATAAAGGGGAAAAGTTTTTGCCAGGAACAGTTCATTTTATCGGATAAGTCTCCGTATCTTTTTTCGCAATATCTCCTGGCAAGAGCCTCTGCCTTAAGCTTAAGCGGTTCCCAAGAATTTGCCGAAAGATATTCAAGAACGACCGGGTCGCTGTGCGAAAGTTCAGGCCAGAATATCATTCCCTTGCAGAAGCTGTCATCTGCTGCCACCTTAAGTCTCTCGTCACTTCTGTCGTATGGCCCTCTTATCTCGCTCTCCGATTCATAGGCGTGAAAAAGACCGAAGATCCAGGGGAATTTGCCCACCACTCCCCAATTTAAAAATCCCGTCTCGGGATCGTCAACATCCGAGGTGTAATCGAGAATTATCGTATTTTCAGGGTCCAGCTCGGAAATCAGACTTTTGACCTCCTCGTGTTCCCACCAGCCTATAAAGTCCCAGCTTGCAAGCATAAGCTTTCCTTCGGGCCAGCGCCTTTTTATGTTTTCCGCAATTCTTCTGTATGCAATCATCTTAAGTGCAAAGTTTTTCTCTTTTTCCTTGAACATCTGTCTTTCGCCAAGCCCTATCGTATGAAAAAGTGCCGATGATTTTTCGTGCTCCGCCACCATCGTTTCCGTCAGATGCATATAGTAGTCCATATTTTCCTTTTTCATAAAATCGAAAACTTTTCCCGTGTCGGATTCGGTATACTGCGCTATCTCCTGTGTAACGAATGACGGTTTTTCAGACTCCAAAAACTCTATCGGAGTTCGTGAATACCAATGTGTCATTGTTCCGCAGTCTGCAGGGTACATAATGTCAAGACTTCTTGCATATTCAAGTACCTTTATTCGAAGCTCTCCCCTGTATTTAAGTGTCCAGAAATCCGTTCTGTCATCGTAGTCTTTCGCATCGGTCCCCGTAATCTTTCTGTAGCCGTCGGGATAAGGTACATCATCGGGAAAGGCTCTTTGCCACACATCATCCATACCGATTCTCATCATAAAGAAATTAAGTCTCTTTTTAGTCATCCAGAGAAGCTCTTTTTGCCAGTCGGAATATCCCCAGTGCTCCGCCTGAAACCGTTTGAGTCCGCGGTGAGCAAAATATCTTAAGCCGCGGTAAAAAAAGCGTGGCTCCTCGTTTATACAAATTCCCGTAAGCGGTATTTCGTCCGAATGCGGAATAACGTCTCCGTCCCAGAAATATCCGCAGCCCAAAAACTTCTCAAAATATCCGTAAATCGCATAAAGAGTGCTTCTTAATCTTCCTCCGGCTAAAATAAGAATCCTTCGCCCATCCTTTTCATAGCTTTTTATGGCATAGGAATCAGTACCGTAGCGTATGCCGAGGGACTTTATCCTTCCTTCAAAAACTTCTGTCATAAGAAAATCGTATACACTGTCAGATCCAAGCACGATAAGGTCACTTTCTCCGTCATCCTCCGTCTTTACGGAAAGCTTCTTCCCCGTCACCTTTTCATACATTTCGTTAAAAATCTCCGTGGCTTTTTTATATGCGGGATCAATGGTTGCTTCTATGATAATTAAAGACATAAAATCACTCCTTTACTTCATTTTACTCTTTTTTGCAAAAATAACAATA